>NZ_WJRS01000050.1:0-12278 GCF_028895205.1 Pseudomonas sp. ITEM 17296
ACCGCGAACATCATCACCGCCACCATCAGGTCGAGCATCCGCCAGGTCGCTGGCCGCGCCAGCCACGGTGCCAGCCAGGCCGCACCGATCGCCAAGGTCGAGAACCACAGCAGCGAAGCACTGGCCGCCCCCGCCACATAGGCCCCGGGCACTGTCTGCTGGGCACCGAGCGAGCCGATCAGCAGCACGGTGTCGAGGTACACATGGGGGTTGAGCAGGGTCACCGCCAGCGCACTGAGCAACACCGCGCGGCGCGAGCGCATGCCCTGGCCTTGCTGGTGCTGCAGGCTCTGCTTGGAGCAAGCGCTGCGCAGCGCCTTGGCGCCGTACCAGAGCAGGAACACCGCGCCGCCCCAACGGGCGATGGCCAGCAGCGTCGGGTTGTGCGCCAGTACCGTGGCCAGGCCGAACACCCCGGCAGCGACCAGCAGGGCGTCGCAGACGATGCACAGGGCCGCCACCGGCAGGTGGTGCTCGCGGCGCAGGCTTTGCGCGAGGACGAAGGCGTTCTGCGCGCCGATGGCCATGATCAGGCCGAAGGCCACCAGCATGCCGTTCAGATAGCTTTGCCACATGGCGGTGTACTCCAGAAAATGAGCCATAAACGATGCTGGCTATTGTGGTGATTGGCGCTGTATAAGAAAAACAAATAAAGCTGATCAGGCATTAGGAATATCGATGTTCGACTACAAGCTGCTGGCCGCCCTTGCGGCGGTGATCGAGCAAGGCGGCTTCGAGCGTGCGGCGCAGGTGCTGGGGCTGTCGCAATCGGCCATTTCCCAGCGCATCAAGCTGCTCGAAGCACGGGTTGGCCAGCCGGTGCTGGTGCGGGCCACGCCACCGAGCCCGACCGAGGTCGGGCGCCAGTTGCTCAACCATGTGCAGCAGGTGCGTCTGCTAGAGCGCGACCTGCAACGCCAGGTGCCTGCGCTGGACGAGGAGGGCATGCCGGAGCGTTTGCGGATTGCCCTTAACGCCGACAGCCTGGCCACTTGGTGGGCGGGCGCGGTCGGCCGGTTCTGTGCCGAACAGAACGTGCTCACCGACCTGGTGGTGGAGGACCAGGAAGTTGGCCTTAAACGCATGCGTGCCGGTGAAGTGGCGGCCTGCCTGTGTGGCAGCGAGCGGCCAGTGGCTGGCGCGCGCAGCCTGCCGCTGGGCGCGATGCGCTACCGTGCACTGGCCAGCCCGGTGTTCATGGCGCGGCATTTCCCCCGTGGGTTCGAGGTCAAGCGCTTGGCTCGCACGCCCGCGATCGTGTACGGCCCGGACGACTTCCTGCAACACCGCTACCTGGCATCGCTGGGCATCGAGGACGGCTTCCTGCACCACTTGTGCCCCTCGTCCGAAGGGTTCCTGCGCATGACCGAGGCGGGGTTGGGCTGGGGGCTGGTGCCTGAATTGCAGGCGCGCGAACAACTGTCCAGCGGGCAATTGGTGGAAATATGCGCCGATACTCCCATCGATGTGCCGCTGTACTGGCATCATTGGCGCAATGGCGGGCAACTGCTCGCGCAACTGACCGATCACCTGCGGCACACGGCACGGCAATGGCTGGTGCCCTTGTAGCCACGGCCGGCGTCAGTTGCATCTGAAATCTGGCAAGGCGGAGTCTTACATGCGAATTCTGGTCACCGGCGCGAGCGGCTTCATCGGCGGGCGCTTTGCGCGCGTTGCCCTGGAGCAGGGCCTGGACGTGCGGGTCAGCGGCCGACGTGCCGAAGGTGTCGAGCACCTGGTCAAGCGCGGCGCGCAGTTCATCCCCGGCGACCTGGGCGATGCCGAGCTGGCCCGGCGCCTGTGCCAGGGCGTCGAAGCGGTGGTGCACTGCGCAGGCGCGGTGGGCAACTGGGGGCGCTACCAGGATTTTCACCAGGGCAACGTGGTGGTCACCGAAAACGTGGTCGAGGGTTGCCTGAAGGAGCATGTGCGACGCCTGGTGCATTTGTCGTCGCCGTCGATCTACTTCAATGGTCGTTCGCGCCTGGACATCCGTGAGGACCAGGTGCCGCGCCGCTTCCACGATCACTATGCGCTGACCAAGCACCTGGCCGAGCAGAAGGTGTTCGGTGCCCAGGAGTTCGGCCTGGAAGTGCTGGCGCTGCGCCCGCGCTTCGTCACTGGGGCTGGGGATGCCAGTATTTTCCCGCGGCTGATGCAGATGCAACGCAAGGGCCGCGTGGCGATCATCGGCAACGGCCTGAACAAGGTCGACTTCACCAGCGTGCACAACCTCAACGAGGCGTTGCTCAGTGCCCTGTTCGCCGACGACCGCGCCCTGGGCCAAGCCTACAACATCAGCAATGGCCACCCGTTGCCACTGTGGGATGTGGTCAACTACGTGATGCGCCAGATGCAATTGCCGCAAGTGACCCGGTACCGCACCTACGGCCTGGCCTACAGCCTGGCGGCGCTCAACGAAGCGGCGTGCATGCTCTGGCCGGGGCGGCCGCAGCCCACCTTGTCGCGCATGGGCATGCAGGTGATGAGCCGCGATTTCACCCTGGACATCAGCCGCGCGCGGCAGTACCTGGACTACCAGCCCAAGGTCAGCCTGTGGACGGCCCTCGACGAATTCTGCGCCTGGTGGAAGCACCAGCCTGAAGGCCTGAAAGTCGGCTGATGCAACGATGGTCATCAACACGCCGCGCGAGCGGTTTATACTCGTGCCTCTTTGCGACTACTGCGGTTGAATGTACTCATGCGTAAGCCTGCTCACGACGATTACGATGATGTGCCTACCCTGAGGGCCGGCACGCCCGACGATGATGAACTGATACCCGCGCACGTGATGCGCAGCCGGCAGAAAGCCGAACGGGGGGCCAGTACGGCACCTTTGTGGGCGCTGTTGGTGGCGTCACTGATTGCCTTGGCGGGGTTGGGCTGGTGGAGCTTTCAGCAGATCTCGCTGATGGAGCAGCAACTGGTCGCGACCCAAGAAAGCTTCGCCCGTATCAGCGAAGAGGCGGCCGGGCGACTGCAGGCGATCAGCGGCAAGGTGGAGGCCAGTGAGTCTTCGGTCAATACCGGCAGCGAGGCCTTGAAGCTGCAGATTCGTCAGTTGCAGCAAGGCGTGGCCGGGCAGACCGGCGACCTGGGCAAGCGCCTGGAGCAGGTGCTGGCCGATACCCGTGAACAACAGAAGGCTGTGACCGAGCTGCAAACCCAGTTGCAGGCACAGTTGAAGCTGGTGAATGGCGAGCTGACGGCATTGAAGTCGGGCCAGGTCGATGGCGGCAAGCTGGATGCCCAGTTCAAGGCGTTGAGCAATGACGTGGCAGCGTTGAAGGCTGCGCAGGCGGACGGTGGCAAGCTGGATGACCAGCTCAAGAGCCTGAGCAACGAAGTGGCAGCGCTGAAAAAGCAGGGTAACCCGAGCGCGTCGATCCAGAGCCTGGAGCAGGACATGCTGGTGTTGAAGAGCCAGGTCGACAATCGCCCGGCGGCGGCGTCGGGCGGTGCCTCGGTGCAGGAGTTCGATGCGTTCCGCGGGCAGACCACCCGCAGCATCAACACGCTGCAGAGCCAGATCCAGAACCTGCAGCAGCAGATCAAAGCGCGCCCCTGAAGACCCCGCGTGCCCTGTAGGAGCAGCACAAGGCTGCTCCTACCCGATCACATCCGTGGGTAGTCGATATACCCAACCGGCCCCTTGCTATAGAAGGTTTCCGGGTGTGCCTGGTTCAAGGGCGCATCCGCTGCCAGGCGCGCTGGCAGGTCCGGGTTGGCAATGAACGGCACACCGAACGCCACGGCATCCGCCTTGCCAGTGGCCAGCGCGGCATTGGCAGTGGCCTTGGTGAAGCGCTCGTTGACGATGTACGGGCCACCAAAGGCCTCTTTGATCAGCGTGCCGATGCTGTCGTCGGCTTCCTTCTCCCGCGAGCAGATGAAGGCGATGCCGCGCTTGCCCAGTTCGCGTGCCACGTAGGTGAAGGTTTCGGCACGGTCGGCGTCGCCCATGTCGTGTGAATCGGCACGCGGCGCCAGGTGCACGCCTACGCGGTTGGCCCCCCACACTTCAATGGCGGCGTCAGTGACTTCCAGCAGCAAGCGTGCGCGGTTTTCCAGCGAGCCACCGTAGCGGTCGGTGCGCTGGTTGGTGCTGCTTTGCAGGAACTGATCGAGCAGGTAGCCATTGGCACCGTGGATTTCCACACCATCGAAACCTGCGGCCTTGGCGTTTTCGGCGCCGCTGCGGTAGGCCTCGACGATGTCCCCGATCTCTTCGGTTTCCAGCGCCCGCGGGGTCGGGTAGTCGCTGAGCGGGCGCACCAGGCTGACATGGCCCTTGGGCTGGATCGCGCTGGGGGCCACGGGCAGTTCGCCGTTCAGGTAGCTGGGGTGGGAAATGCGGCCCACATGCCACAGTTGCAGGAAAATGCGCCCGCCGGCGCCATGCACGGCCTTGGTGACATTGTTCCAGCCACGCACCTGTTCGTCGTTCCAGATGCCTGGGGTGTCTGGGTAGCCGACCCCCATCGCCGTGACCGACGTCGCCTCGCTGAGGATCAGCCCGGCGCTGGCGCGTTGCACGTAGTACTCGGCCATCAGTGCGTTGGGCACCCGGCCTTCATCGGCGCGGCAGCGGGTCAGCGGGGCCATGATGATGCGGTTGGGCAGTTGCAGGTCGCCCAGCGTGATCGGGTCGAAGAGCGTAGTCATGCGGTTTCCTTTTCAGAGCGCTTGGCTCAACTGTTCGAGGAAGGCCTGAATGGTCTCCTCATTGCGTTTGAAGAAGTGCCATTGGCCGATCTTCTGGCTGCTGATCAGGCCGGCGCGCTGCAAGATGGCCAGGTGAGCAGAAACGGTCGACTGCGACAGGCCGCAGCGTTGGTCGATCTGCCCGGCACAGACACCGTGTTCGGTGCTGTGGTGCTGGTCAGGAAACTGCGTTGCCGGGTCCTTCAGCCAGTCGAGGATTTCTCGCCGGACCGGGTGGGCCAGGGCTTTTATTATGTCGTCTAGATCGAGGGGCATGGGGTGTGGCTCATGGTGAAGCGGTCGATTGCGATAGGGGGAATGTAAATCGGTATTTCGCGATATACAAATATGAAGAGGTTCTGAGCTGAGCACCAATCGCTATATCGCGTTATGACGATATAGGCGTTGGCGGTGCTAGACTGACGCCATGAACTACCTCGCACACTTGCACCTCGGCGGCCCCGCGCCGCAGCAATTGCTCGGCAGCCTGTATGGCGATTTCGTCAAGGGCTCGCTGGAAGGGCGCTTTCCTCCGGCGCTGGAAGCCGCTATCCGGCTGCACCGGCATATCGACAGCTACACCGACCGTCACCCGCTGGTGCTGGCCGCGCTGGCGCGGTTCCCTGTGCAGCGGCGGCGGTTTGCCGGCATTGTCCTGGATGTGTTTTTCGATCATTGCCTGGCACGGCATTGGGCTGACTATGCCCAGCAGCCGTTGGCGCAGTTCACCGGTGATTTCTATCGGGTGCTGCTGGCGGAGCCTGAGTTGCCCGGGCGCCTGGCGCGCATTGCACCGTTCATGGCGGCCGATGACTGGCTGGGGGCGTATGGCGATTTTGCGACCCTGGAGCAGGTGTTCAACGGCATTGCGCGGCGGTTGTCGCGGCCGGAGGGGATGGCTGGCGTGATGCCTGAGTTGGAGCGGTTGTATGAGCCGCTGATGGCGGACTTTCGCGAGTTTTATCCGCAGTTGCAGGCGTTTGCGGCGGCGGGGCGGGTGTCTGGTTAATCTTCTGCTGCCTGCTCTGGCCTCTTCGCGGTCCGACTTGCCCGCGAAGAGGCCAGAGCAGGCAGAACCAAAGCTCAGGCAGCGCGAGCCTGCCGCCGTGGCACCACTGTTGCCTCTTCAACCCCAAACAGCGCCCCATGAATGGCCTGTTGCGCCTGCAATGCCAGCACCGCACGCTCCTTGCCAACACTGACAATCGGCTGCAGCAGATGAATGCACACCTCGCCACGCGGCTGGGCAAACAGCCGCATCAGGTGCGACACCAAATCATCATCGCCAATGAACGGCGCAATCGGGTCAGCCTCGCCATTGCGCAGATACTGGATGGCCACCGGCTGCACCGGCACCGCCTGGTCGATGGCACCTGCCAGTAAACGACCGTGGAACGTGCGCACGTGGCGCCCATCGGTGGTGGTGCCTTCGGGGAAGATCAACAGCGGCCGGGCGTCGCTCAGTTGCGCGCTGATCTGCTCCCGCAGCCGTTGGCTGTCGCCACCGCCGCGCCGGATGAACAGCGTGCCGGCCTTTTCTGCCAGCCACCCGGCCACAGGCCAGTGGCGCACCTCGGCTTTGGACAGGAACGACAGCGGAAGCAGCATGCCGAGCAGCGGGATGTCGGCCCAGGAGACGTGGTTGCTGACCCACAGCATCGGCTGTTTGGGCAGTTCGCCTAACACCCTGACCTCAAAGGGCAAGGCTGCGACCAGGCGTTTCATGAACCAGCAGCTCCAGCGTTGCCGGCGCTCGATCGAAGCCGTCAGGCCTACGCGTTCGCCAAGGGCGATCACGCTGGCCATCAGCAGGCCGAGCAGCAGCACCAGCATCAGCCGTGTGAGGCGGGCGAGTACCCGCAGCTTCAGCATCAGACCGCCGCCTTGAAGTGGCGGGCGTAGCGTGGGCAGAGGTCGTCGCGCTTGAGCAGGATGAACACGTCGGCGACCTGGAAGTCCTCATCCCAGCAGGGTTCGCCGCAAATCTTCGCACCCAGGCGCATGTAGGCCTTGAGCAGCGGTGGCATTTCGGCGATGACATTGTTTGGCAGGGCCAGCTTCGGCAGCGGGTTTTTAGGCTCGGCGCGCAGGTGCTCGTTGCACAGGTAGCGTTCGCGCAGGCGCTGCATGACCGCATGGGCCTGCACGCCACCGTCCTGCATGGGGATGCTGGCGCACCCCATCAGGTAGCTGTAGCGCCCTTCGTTGAGCACTTCGGCCAACTCGCCCCAGAGCACGGCGATGGTGCCGCCGTTGCGGTATTCGGCGGCCACGCAGGTGCGGCCCAGTTCAAGAATCGGCCCTTGCAACTGCAACAGGCCGTGCAGGCTGAACTCTTCTTCGCTGTAGAAACGGCCAAGGCTGCTGGCAGCCTGGTGGTCGAGCAGCCGGGTGGTGGCGACCAGTTCGCCGGTGCTCAGGTCGCGCACGCCGATGTGGCGGCAGTGCGGGTCATAGTCATCCATGTCCAGACCGTGTTCGGCACCCTTGAGCTTGGCCTTGAATTCTGCGCTGAACACTTTGTAGCGCAAGGCCTGGGCTTCCTGCAGGGCCGTGGCGCCGACCAGGCGTTCAGCTTGCAGACGGCGTTCAGTGCTGTTGTCGCCGGTGTGAGCGATCCGAGTCATTACGAGTCTCCATAAGCCAGCCATGAAGGGTTGCGGCCGGTCGGCTTTGTTGTGCAAAGTCAGCCTAGGTAGACGGGGTGTCACCCCTGTGAATCTTTGGTGATGCTTGCGTGACACCCGCCCTCAACCCCCGCAAGGAGCTGCGTCCGATGGCCTGGCTACAACGACTCAACGACCCGCTGCGCCAACCTGTGGCCGGCACCCTGGGCGAAACCTACGCCGCGCTGCTTGAGCGCCTTGGCCAGGTTGCCCCGTTCGAACTGGCGGTGCTCGGCGGGCGCGCGATGGCCACGCCTGGCCTGGCCTTTCTCGTCGGCTACCAGGCCGCCTTGCGCGTGCTCTGGCCCAGCGCGCCGGCCAGCCTCGGCGCGCTGTGCGCCACCGAGCGGCGCAGCGTGCGACCGGCGGACATGCGTACGCGTGTCGACGGGTTGCGCCTGACCGGCAGCAAGGATTTCGTCACCGCCGGGCTTGAGGCGGAATGGTTGCTGGTGGCGGCGCGCAGTGAAGCGGCAGGCGAGGCACCACGCTTGAACCTGGCGGTGGTGTACCCGGGCGAACCGGGGGTGACGTTGGAGGCGTTGCCGACCTTGCCGCTGATGCCCGAAGTCGGCCATGGCCGGTTGCACCTGGAGCAGGCGGCGTGCGAATTGCTGGCCGGAGATGGCTGGGACGCCTATGTCAAACCGTTCCGTTCGCTCGAAGACCTGTACGTACTTGCCGGTTTGACGGCTTGGCTATATGGCGTCGGCCAGGAGTGTGCGTGGCCACAGGCGTTGCGCTTGCGCCTGCTGAGTGTGTTGGCCGGGTGTGCAGAAGGCAGCCGTCAGTGTGCGGACAGTGTGGGTTGCCATTTGTTGCTGGCGGGGTTGTTTGCGCAGTTTCAGGCGCTGCGCGCTGATATTGATGAGGCGTTGCTGGCTGGGCCCAAGCAGTGGGCGCAATTGTGGCAGCGTGATCAAGGGGTGATGGCGCTGGCTGCAGCAGCGCGGGAGAAGCGCCTGGCCAAGGCCTGGGCGGCTGCAGGATTGTCATGAAAGGCCGGCAGACTTGGGTGAACATTTGAATGTTGGGGCTGCAATGCAGCCCCATATTATGTGAGCTCAAGATGGAAAAGGTTCTGCTGGCCCTGCTGTGGCTTGTCATGTCCTCGGCCCGCGCCGAACACTGGCCAGCCCCCGACTGGCAAACCGACACTGCCCCACTCGACTGGCAAGCCGTCGACGCCTACGCCTTCCCTGCTGACCGCAGCATCCACACCAACGCCCTGCTGATCATCCGCGACGGCCGCATTCTCTATGAACGCTACACCCACCCCACAACCGCCCATACCGCGCACCTCACCTGGTCAGTGAGCAAGAGCGTGCTGGCCACGGTGCTGGGTGTTGCCCAAGGCGAAGGCCGCTTCCAACTGCAGGACCCGGTCGCCCGCTTCTATCCACCCATGCAAACCCACCCGGACGTGCGCCTGGCCGACCTGCTGCACTGGGCCAGCGGCCTGGGCTGGCAGGAAGACTACGAGTACGCCCCGTTAAACTCCTCCGTGGTGGCCATGCTCTACACCCGCGGCCGTGGGGACATGGCGGCCTACACAGCGGCGCGGCCAGCGGCCCGCACACCAGGGCAGCATTTTCTGTATTCCAGCGGTGACAGCAACCTGCTGGCTGCAGCCTTACGCGGCATGCTGGATGCCGGGCAGTACCCCGATTACCCCTGGCAGGCGCTGTTCACGCCGCTGGGCATCCACAGCGCAGTGTGGGAGCGCGATGCTGCCGGTACCTATGTCGGCTCTTCGTACCTCTACCTCACTGCCCGGGACCTGGCGCGCATTGGCCTGCTGATGCAGCGCGAGGGGCGCTGGGGTGATCGGCAGCTGCTGCCTGCAACCTGGGTAGCCTTCAATCGCACACCCTTTGCACAGGCCGAGCCAGTGCCGGGCGAAGCCAACCCGGGTGGGCACTGGTGGCTCAACGATGCGCAGGCCTGGCCGGATGCCCCCGCGGACACCTACGCCGCGCTGGGCCATTGGGGCCAGGCGCTGTACGTGTTGCCTAGGCAAAAACTGGTGATTGTCCGCTATGCCGATGACCGCGACGGCACGTACCAGCATGACCAACTGCTCAAGCGTGTGTTGGCGGCGCTGGCCGGGGAGGGCGCATGAGGCGGGCGCTGCGGGTGCTTGTGGCGCTGCTTGCCGTGTCGCTGGGCTGGAGCGCGTGGCAGGCGCGCCAGGCGCTGGCGGATTTCCCGGGCATTCTCTCGGCTTATTCGGCCAAGGAGTATTGCTCGTGCCGCTTCGTCATGGGGTTCGACCCGGCCTACTGCCGCGCCTACGTGAAACAGTGGCTGCCACTGAGCCTGCTTGAAGAAAGCAGCGAGCAACGGCGCGTTACCGCCGAAGGCCTGGGCCGGCGTAACCAGGCCGTATGGCAGGGCGCGCGCGAGGGCTGCCGCTTGCTGCCATGATGGCGGGCGGGTAAGGTTGCGGTCTTGTTTCACGAGATCTGTCATGTTCAAGTTGCCCCGTCTCCTGCCCGCATTATTGCTGGCCCTATGCCTTCCTGCCCACGCCAACTGGCACCTCGATGGCGAGTCATCACGCCTGTCGTTCATTACCGGCAAAAACGGTAATACGGCCGAAGTTCATCGCTTTCTGGTGCTGCATGGCACGGTAGACCGCAAGGGTGCGGCTGGCCTGCGTATCGAAATGGATTCGGTCAGCAGTGGTATCCCGCTGCGCGACGAGCGCATGCGTGACGGCCTGTTCGAGGTCGAGCAGTTCGCCGAGGCCACGGTGAAGGCACAGCTGGACCTGCGGCCGATCAACGACCTGGCCAACGGTGCGCAGATCGAGCTGCGCCTGCCACTGACGGTGACGCTGCATGGCCAGTCCCACAGCTACAATGCCTTGCTGCTGGCCACACGGCTGGACGAGCGGCGCTTTCAGGTGGTGACCCTGGAGCCCTTGGTACTGCGCGCCGAGGATTTTGGCCTGGTGCCGGGGCTGGAGAGCTTGCGCAAGTTCGCTGGGCTCAAGTCCATCAACCCATCGGTACCGGTTAATGCGGTGCTGATCTTTACCGCCCGCTGACATGCCGGGGCCGGTCTTCCCCTGGCGGGATGGCAACCAGTTCGAACTGCTGATCGACGGCCCCGAGTTCTTTCCACGCATGCTCCAGGCGATCACGCGTGCCGAGTTCCAGGTCGACCTCGAACTGTATCTGGTCGAAGCGGGCGCGTGCGCCGATGCGGTGGTCGACGCGCTGGCACACGCTGCCCGGCGCGGTGTGCGGGTGCGCTGCCTGTTCGATGACTATGGTTCGCTGGCCTTCAACAGCGCCTTGCGCCAGCGGCTGCTTGAGGCCGGCGTGTACCTGCGCTGGTACAACCGCCTGCGCTGGAAGCGTGGCCTGCGTAACCTCTACCGCGATCACCGCAAGCTGCTGCTGGTGGACGAGCGCTGGGCGGCGGTGGGCGGCACGGGTGTCACCGATGAATTCTGGACGCCGGGCACCGCTACCAGCGAATGGCATGAGGTGATGGTGCAAATAGAAGGCCCTGTGGTCACCGACTGGCAACTGCTGTTCGACCGCCAATGGCACGCCAACAACCGCCGCACCGCCTGGCGGCCGGCTGAAGGCTTTGGCCTGCCACGCCTGCCCAAGGTGCCGGCACAAGGGCAGGGCATGGGCCGGGTAGCCTATGCCGACGCCCGTCAGCATCAGGACATCCTGCATGCGCTGGTGCGTGCGCTGAACAGCGGCAAGCAGCGGGTATGGCTGGCCACGCCGTATTTTCTGCCGACCTGGAGCGTGCGCCGCTCGTTGCGCCGTGCAGCCAGCAAGGGCCTTGACGTGCGCTTGTTGCTGACCGGGCCGCGTACCGACCACCCGTCGGTGCGCTATGCCGGGCATCGCTATTACCCACGTCTGTTGCGCGCCGGGGTGAAGATATTCGAGTACCAGCCGTGTTTCCTGCACCTGAAAATGGCCGTGGTGGACGACTGGGTCAGCGTCGGCTCGTGCAACTTTGACCACTGGAATCTGCGCTTCAACCTTGAGGCCAACATCGAGGCCCTTGACCCGCCGCTGACCGCTGCCGTGGTGGCCAGTTTCGAGCGTGATTTCGCCTTGAGCGAAGAAGTCGACCTCGCTCACTGGCATGCCCGGCCACTGTGGCGACGGGTGAAACAGCGGGTGTGGGGGTGGCTCGACCGGCTGGTGGTCAACGTACTCGACCGCCGTGACTAAGAGCGACTATCGTGCAGTGACTGTTCACAGGCAATGGAAGGAGTGGATGTGATGACGGCGAAGAAGATTCTCATGCTGGTGGGTGATTACGTCGAAGACTACGAGGCGATGGTGCCGTTCCAGGCCCTGAGCATGGTGGGCCATACGGTGCATGCCGTGTGCCCCGAAAAGCTCGCGGGCCAGACCGTGCGCACTGCCATCCATGACTTCGAGGGTGAACAGACTTACAGCGAGAAACCGGGGCATAATTTTGCCCTGAACTACGACTTTGTGCGCGTGCGTGCCGAGAGCTATGACGCCCTGCTGATCCCCGGTGGCCGTGCCCCCGAATACCTGCGCCTGGATGACAAAGTGCTGGACCTGGTCAGGGCGTTCAACGGGGCGGGCAAGCCGATCGCCGCAGTGTGCCATGGGGCTCAGTTGTTGGCAGCGGCTGGCGTGTTGGAAGGGCGCGAGTGCAGTGCCTACCCGGCGTGTGCACCGGAGGTACGCTTGGCGGGCGGTACGTTCATCGATATCGCGGTGGACCAGGCGCACGTAGATGGCAACCTCGTGACTGCGCCGGCATGGCCTGCGCACCCGGCCTGGCTGGCGGCATTTTTGAAGGTGCTGGGGACTCGCATTTCCTGAACCGACCCATTCGCGGGCAAGCCCGCTCCCACAGGGTAGCTGCTGCCCTTCAGTTCAGTAGAGCACC
>NZ_WJRS01000051.1:0-9037 GCF_028895205.1 Pseudomonas sp. ITEM 17296
ACCCGGATGGCTTGCCCGGCGCAGGCGGCTTGGTAAGCCATTAAAATAAGCGCCCCTTAGGGCCCAATTGCATCGTTTTTCATGGGCGCAGGTGCGCTCTATAGTCCTCGCAGACCAGTCGAAACACCGCCGTGTTTCATCGATGCGAGACAATGACATGAATAACCAAGCAAAGGTCGCTAACGGCGTGCAGCCGGGTATCGGGACGCGGGTGGTGTGGGAGGGTGAACAAGTCGAGCACCCCTTCAATGCCACCCAAACCCCGATCATCGCCAGTGCCGCCTACGGCTACCAGGATATCGACGCCTGGTACGACATCGCGCTGGGCAAGCAGCCGGGCTTCATCTACAGCCGCATGAGCAACCCGACGGTTGCGGTCCTCGAGGACAAACTCTGTGCACTGGAACACGCCGAGTCGGCCGTGGCCTTCAGCACCGGTATGGCGGCCATCAGCGGTGTGCTGCATACCTTCCTGTGCAACGGCAAACGCGTGGTCTCGACCCGCGACAGCTACGGCGGCACCAACAAGATTTTCGAAGAATTCCTCCCCCGTCAGGGCGTCGAAGTGACGCTGTGCGACACCCTCGACACCGACGCCATGGAGCGTGAAATCGCCCGGGGTTGCGATGTGGTCTACCTGGAGACCCCGAGCAACCCGACGCTGAAAATCCTCGACATCCGCCGCTTGGTGGCCGCAGCAAAGCGTGTGGGCGCCTTGGTCGTTGCCGACAACACCTTCGCCACGCCGCTGAACCAGAACCCGCTGCTGCTGGGCGTCGATGTGGTAGTGCACAGTGCGACCAAGTTCCTTTCCGGCCATGGCGATGTGCTGGGCGGGGTGGTCTGCGGCAGCGAAGCCTTGATGGCGCAGGTGCGTCACTACCGCGAAATCAACGGCGCTTCGCTGGACCCGTTTTCCGCGTACCTGATCATTCGCGGCATCAAGACCCTGGCGCTGCGCCTGCGCCAGCAGCAGGCCAGCGCCCAGGCCCTGGCTGAGTACCTGTGCAGCGAGCCGTTGGTCGAGTCGGTCAACTACCCCGGGTTGCCTGGGCACCCAGGCCACGCGATCGCCAGTGCGCAGATGCGCGGCTTTGGCGCCATCGTCAGTTTCGTGCTGGTGGGTGGGATGGGCACTGTCGTCAAGTTGCTGCCCAAGCTGCGCTACGCCCACCGCGCCGGCAACCTGGGTGCGGTGGAAACCATCTACGGGCCGGCACGGACAACCAGCCACGTGGAAAACACCCTGGAAGAGCGCCAGGCATTGGGCATTTCAGAAGGCCTGGTGCGGGTGTCGGTCGGCATCGAGGATACCGCCGACCTGCTGGAAGACCTGCGCCAGGCGTTCGCCGCTGTGCAGGTCGAACGCGCGCAGGGGCAGGGCAGCGACACCTGTGGCCGGCACGTCGAAGTGTCCACCTGAGGCGTCGGGCACGCCCTTCACGATTCATGAAAGCCATAACAATAACAGCCGCTGACACAGCGACGGTGGCGGCCTCAGGGCCACCTGCCGGCTGCTGTGCCAGCCACTTCATGAGAACTCAACTATGTCCACCGAACACTCAAACGCGGCGTCGGGCCACCCGGCCGGGTACAAGAAAGAGATGCACACGCGCCACATCGTCATGCTGGCGCTGGGCGGCGTGATCGGCACTGGCCTGTTTCTGACGTCAGGCTACACGGTCAACCAGGCCGGGCCCTTGGGCGCGGTCATCGCCTATATCGTCGGCGCGGTCATGGTCTACCTGGTGATGGTCTGCCTGGGTGAACTGGCGGTGCAGATGCCCGAAACTGGCTCGTTCAGCAGTTATGCAACCCGCTATTTGGGGCCTGGCACCGGGTACACGGTGGCCTGGCTGTACTGGTTGACCTGGACGGTGGCGATCGGCTCGGAGTTCACCGCGGCGGGTATCCTGATGGTGCGCTGGTTCCCCGACACGCCGGTGTGGATCTGGAGCGCGTTGTTCGCGATCACGGTACTGGTCAGCAACGTAGTGTCGGTGCGCCTGTTTGCCGAGACCGAATTCTGGCTGTCGCTGGTCAAGGTGCTGACGGTGATCGCCTTCATCGCCATCGGCGGGGCGGCGATTTTTGGCCTGCTCGATGTGCAGCACGTGCAGGGCATCGGACTGTCCAACTTCACCCGCGAAGGCTTGTTCCCGACCGGCTTGCTGCCGATCGCAATGACGTTGCTGGCGGTGTCGTTCGCCTTCTCCGGCACCGAACTCATCGGCATTGCCGCCGGTGAGGCAAAAGACCCACAGGACAGCGTGCCCAAGGCGATACGTACTACGGTAGTACGATTGGCGCTGTTCTTCGTCGGCACCATCATCGTCCTGGCCACCTTGCTGCCGCGTGAACAGGCAGGCCTGGTCGAAAGCCCGTTCGTCATGGTCTTCGACCTGATCGGCATTCCGTACTCGGCAGACATCATGAACTTCGTGATCCTCACCGCGCTGCTGTCGGCCGCCAACTCCGGGTTGTACGCGGCCTCGCGGATGCTGTGGACGCTCAGTGACCAGGGCCATATGCCCAAGTGCTTCGCCCGCCTGTCGCCACGCGGCACGCCGGTCAACGCCATCATGCTGAGCATGGCCGGCGCCGCGGCGTCGTTGCTCAGCAGCGTGCTGGCGCCAGACACGGTGTACTTGGCGCTGGTGTCGATTTCCGGCCTGGCAGTGGTGGTGGTGTGGATGAGCATCGCCGCCAGCCAGATGGCCTTCCGCCGACACTATGTGGCCAATGGCGGCCGGGTCGAAGACCTGCACTTCAGGGTGCGCGGCTACCCGTGGGTGCCGCTGGGCGCGATTGCCTGTTGCGTGCTGGCGTGTGTCGGCATTGCCTTCGACCCGGAGCAGCGTGTTGCCCTGTATTTCGGCATCCCGTTCATTGCCTGGTGCTACTTCGTCTACTGGGTGACCCGCAACAAACGTGCACAGCGCCTGGCGGCAGCGGCATCGGCAGGCGCGGGTGTTGGCGCGACCTGAACAAACCGGTTCATGATGCACGGATTCAACTGTGAACGAGGTCGTGTCGATGAAGCAAAAATCCCTGCCGCCGCTCAACTGGCTGCGGTCGTTCGAAGTGTCGGCACGCGCCTTGAACTTTACCCACGCGGCGGAGGAACTGCACCTTACCCAAGGCGCGGTAAGCCAGCAGATTCGGCAACTCGAAAGCCACTTGGGCGTGGCCTTGTTCAAGCGCTTGCCCAGGGGCCTGGGCCTCACCGAAGAAGGGCAGTCGTACTTGCCGGTGGTGCAGGATGCAATCAGCCGCCTGGCGATGGGCACCAACGAGATTTTCGGCCAGCACAAGCGCGGCCCCGTGAAGGTGCGTGGCAGCCTGTCGTTTCTGCAGTACTGGCTTGCCCCGCGGCTGCCGGACTTCAGCCGCCAGCACCCGCACATCGATATCCGCTACATCAGCAACCTCTGGGTCAAGGCGCCCGATGGCGAGGACGACCTGGAAGTGCGCTGGGGCAATGGCGAATGGCCCGGCCTGCATGCCCAACGCTTGACCTGGGACGTGTTGGTGCCGGTGTGTTCGCCGGCACTGATGGCGCGCTCGGCCATTCGCGAACCACGCGACCTCAGGCACCACCCGCTGCTGCATGTGCTGGGCTATGAAGAGGGCTGGGGGTATTGGCTCAAGCGGGTGGGCGCGGACGATGTCGATTATTCGCGCGGGCTGCAGTTCGACACCCTGGTGTCCACCATCCGCATGGCCGAGCTGGGGCAGGGGGTGGCGCTGGCGCGGTCCTCGGTGGTCGAGGACCTGCTCAGGGACGGCCAACTGGTCGCGCCGTTCAGCCAGCGCATCGAAGCGAGCGAGTCGTTTTACCTGGTACGCGAGCAGGGCCGCCCATTGCCGCCCGATGCCGCGCTGTTTTCTTCCTGGCTGGTGGCACACGCGCACCGGCCTTTGTAACCCTGTGGAGTTTTCATGCACTACGTAAGTACCCGCAACGGTGATGTACGGGCGGACTTCCGTGAGGTGGTGCTGTCGGGGCCTGCCGCTGATGGCGGGCTGTATGTGCCAGCACACTTGCCGGTGATCAGTCCGGAGGAGATTGCCAGTTGGTCATGGCTGCCGTTCGATGAGCTGGTCTGGCGGGTGATCGCGCCCTTCGTCGGCGATGCCATCGATGATCAAGCCTTGCGTGCGCTGCTCAGCGACAGCTACAAGGCCTTCAGCCATCGTGCCATCACGCCGCTGCAGCAGATTGGCCATAACGAATGGATCCTGCAGCTGTTTCATGGCCCTACCCACACCTCGAAGGACTTTGCCGCACAGCTTCAGGCGCGGCTGGTCAGCCACTTTCTCGAGCAGTCGGGCGAAGCGGCGTTGGTGGTTGGTGCCACCAATGGCGATACCGGCATTGCCGCCATCCAAGCCTTCGCTTCCAGGCCGAAGGTGCGCCTGGCGATTCTCTACCCCCGCAACGAGATCCCGGCAGACCGCCTGGCCGCCTTGCAGGCGGGTGACCCTGCCAGTGTTCAGCTGATACCCGTCGATGGCAGTTTCGATGACTGCCAGACCCTGGTGGCGCGGCTGTTCCGTGCCTGGCCGCTGGAAGGGTTGATACCGGTGTGTTTCAACTCCACCAACTGGGTCGGGGTACTTGCCCAGATCGTGTTCTACTTCCACGCGGCGCTGCAACTGGGGGGCGGCACCCGCCCGGTCGGGTTCAGTGTGCCCGCAGCGAGTTTCGCAGAGATCTACGCCGGCTTCATTGCGCAGAAAATGGGCCTGCCGATCAACCAGGTGATCGTGTCGACCAACAGCAACGATGCCCTTCACCGGTTTCTGCACCGCAATCGCTACGCGCCGCACGCCAGTCAGCGCACATTATCACCGGCCATGGACTTCTCGCTCTATTCGAACCTGGAGCGCTTCATCTGGGAGCTGTACGGGCGCAGTGGCAGCAGCGTTGCGGCACTGATGGCGCAGTTCGAGGCTTGCGGTGAATTAAGCATCGGCAATGCGCAATGGCTTCAGGCGCGGGTGTTGTTCGACTCTTATGCGGTGGATGAGGCCGAGGTGCGCCGCGAAGTCATCAAACTGCGCACGCAAGCCGCAGCGCTGGTCGACCCGCACACGGCTGTCGGCGCGCTGGCCGGCCGCATGCATCGACGCAGCCTGGGCGCACCGATGGTGACCCTGGGCCAGATTGCGCCGGCCAAGTCGGCTGCGCTATTGGCGCAGTTGGGCGTGTGGGAGGGTGAGCTTGCACCGCAGCCCGTGGTGCAAGACGGGCCGCCAGCCTTGTGCAGAGGGGACCTTGATGGCTTGTGCCAGGCCCTGCTGGCAGCGCAGTCGAGGCCGGCATGAAACGCATCCTCGACCCGCTGGACGAGCGCATTCTTGCCGAATTGACTGCCAATGCGCGGATTGCCCATGCCGAACTCGGGGCCAAGGTCAACCTCTCGCGCAATGCGGTGCGCCAGCGTATCGAACGGCTTGAGCGCGATGGCGCGATACAGGGCTACACCGTTCGGCTGGGGGATTCCCGCCGCCCTTCATCGTTGATCAGCGCGGCGATTTTCGTCTATCGCTACGACCGCATGCGCGGGGACGACGTGCTGGCCAAATTGCGCACCCTCCCTGAGGTGATCCAGTGCGAAGTGCTCAGTGGCGAGTTCGACTTGATGCTGAGGGTTGCTGCGGCGACCCCGGAACGGGTCCACGCCGTCTGGAAAGAAATCGCCGGCATGCCGGGTGTTGAAAACACCGTTACCTCGTTTGTTCTCTCCGCTATTTTTTAACCCTAGTTCTGTCCGGTGCCAGTACTAACGATATTCTTCATATGCAGTTCACTACGGTTCTCTTCAGGCTTTGCTAGTAAAGTATTTCGCTTGCTGTCGTTTCATATTGATATGGATCGTAGGGGATGAGCGAGTATAGGTTCAGTGCCGTCAATGGTGGAGCATCATCTTGATGCTCCGTTCAAAGCAGATGTGGCTATCTAAGAACCGCAAAAACTCTAACTAGGTCTTCATTGCACACCTCATCAAAAAAGCGACTTTCGTAGAATGAGAATATAGAGTCTAAATGGCATTTCTTAAATGCTTCTTTGGTTGTATTCATCTCTGGCGAGTTTTTTGTACGTTATGTGAGTGCAGTCGTTTCAAGAAGCTTGCTCTTGACTCTCTTGCATGTATGAAAAAATGTGGTATTGGGGACTCTTCAGGGTTCGACAGGTTGAAGTCAGTAAAGCTTAATGCGAGAAATCGACTTTCGGTGCAAATATTGTTTTTTAGAGCGTATAGCATGGCCGAATTTAAAGTGAAGAAGGCAGCGTTTACTAATATGTCTGTAATGTCTGTGATCTTTAATTTGCGGATTAGTATTGATGTTTTTTTGTATCGAGATACAAGAGGGATCTCTTCAAATAACTCGTAATCGTCAAAAAATACACTTACTTCGTTCCAGGGTTCATTTTTGACTATTTCGTTGAATGTGTCTTGTAAGTTCATCGCTTTTCAATTCTCCACCCATGATCGTTTAGCCATTCTATCGCCTTTCCTGAAAATGTGACGTCCCCTTTTCCTTTGTCGTGAATGGATCCGTCTTGATTGTAACCGGAGCCGCATGGGCAATGTGCATGCCATTGACTTTTGGGTACGTCCCTTTCCGGGGCGCCAATTCTAGTGATCTGAGGGCGGTCGCCATGCCGCAGGTTGCTGCGGGAGGTTGGCGACCGTTGGTGTCAATCTTTTGTTGTTAATCCTCTGAGCGGGATTTCCTGTGATATGGCTATTTCTTCTTTGCAAACTCTAGGTGGGCGCTGAAAAAGTGAGAATTATAAATGGCTGCTATATTCATGTCTGTCATTAATTTCGTCTAGAGGGATTTCGTGTGGAATCAATGTGCGCCAATATTTTTTATGGCTGCGGGTGGGTATAATATGTTCGAGGTATTCGGATATGTCTGATTTGGTTTTGGGTCCAAATTCCTCAAGCGTTAAATGAAATAGCCTTGGTACTACATGGATGAGACAGATGAATTTGTCCCACTCATAGACGCAAATGGAGTACAGGCCGACGTGTCCTCAATCGTAAGTCAGGAGCGGCGGCAACAGACACACTGCAGGGATGTCTGTTGTTCGCTCACTCTACGTGGCCTGGCTGACTCAGCGATGAACGCTGCCGTGTGATGCACTGGCGATCAACCTGGCTCCGCGCGCGGTTTCCATGCCCCCGAGCGCGACAGAGGTGCCGTTGACGCGGTACGTGCCACTGCCCTCGATGATAGGGAACTCTCCCTTGCAAAAAGGGTAGAATACCATGTTGCCTTTGCCAGCCATTAGCTTACTGTTGAGGTTGGTGTGGGGAATGTAGTGAGAACCTTTCCGCCGTGATCAGTTGAGTTGCCAAGTCGAATTATTTTCGTCATTTTAGAGGGGCCAATCTTATTGAGAGTAGGCTTATCGGGCCTACGAATCTATGGGTCGACAATCTGTTCGCATGATAAAAAATAGTCATAATTATTTAGATCGAAGAATCCATTCACTAGATTCTTGAGGTTAGCTGCTGCGTTGGTATCTATTGGATATTCGTTATAAAGGCGGTCGGCTGGGTCGTTAATGTTAAATATGGTGCGTAGCGTGGCGGCGCTCGGCTGTTGGGCGAAATCTAGTTCATTAACTAACTCGTCGCTACCTTTTGCGAATATTGATATGTATCGTCTTGTTTTATGGGTCATGGTTCAACTCTCCGAACAGATTTTGCGTTTTTAGATGGTATCGGATTTCCTGTTTCTGGGTCAAAAGCGCCAAGGTGTCGACCGCGGCGATCGTATTTCTCAATTTCGCCATGTTGTGAGTCCCATTCGCAGATACATCCATCAGGAAGCTTCCATCGCTTTCTTAATCCACCGCCTCCCTGGATAGGTGTTTTGGGTCGCGCCGGATCCCAATCAATATCGTAATGGTCTCCATGCCTCGGTTGCGGTAGCAGATCCAAGCTGGCGTTAATCATCGCCTGTGCCATCGGAATGAACGTCGCCGGCTCGAATACGTAGTCGGTGGTACTGCCATCTCGTTTCCTCATCGTGACGACATTCTCGGCGTCGCGTGTAAAGTGCTGATCAAGGTCATCGTAGGCGTAATGAATCGAAGTACCAGCTTGCTGGGTCGAGCGCCTTGAGGACGTGATTGTGGCTGCGAATGTCCGTTTGACTCTCGTAGTAGGTTTTAAAAGAATAATGTGTTAGCTGTGCGTCAATTTCAGGCTTTCGCTGCCAAGGTCAATTGGCTGGGTTTTGCCAGTACTGCAGCACCTGATTCAGTATCGTCAAATTCGCCGATGGGAATAATTAAGAAATTTGATGTTTTTTCTGTGTTCTCCAGTATCTCTTCCGGGTGTCGCCTAGCGATCATATCGCCATCCATTTGAAATAAGCTGTTTTATTGATTTCCAGTCGTCGGATAACACTAAGTGAGATGAGGAGTGTGATGACATAAAATTAGATATTTCAGAAAACTCTGGGTTGATAAGGTGTATGGCTCCGAAATACTGAGTCTCATTATTTTTTGAGTGAATAGCATATTCCTTTGTCAGGTCTCCTGCAGGTAATGAAATGCCGCTTTTCTTAAGTCCACCCCATAAGCGGTATTGTTCAGTTATTCTAGTTGCTTTTACCATCCCGCCATTGCTCACTAAAAGCCAGGCGCTATATCTTGGTTTTTGGGCAAGAATTATGTGATAAATTTCTCGCATTGCATTGGCGTGGCCATTTAATGGCTTGCTTATGCAATAAATGACTATGGCGGCAGACAAAGGGCTTGTGTTGCGCTTTGAGATGGAGGTGATATTTAAAATGTTATTTTTTGTCGTATACATTGGGGGTGATTTCTGTTGTTTTTTTAATAGTTATAGTGGCCATTATCCTGGTCGTTGAAGTGAGCGCCACGGTTTTGAGGATTGTTTTTCCGAAATCATGGCCGCCAGCATCACTTCTGATTAGACGGCCAATTTCGTCGTATTCGAAGGCTGTGATGCGATAACCATGGATACGGTGGTGTGTTTTCGTGTTT
>NZ_WJRS01000052.1:0-5962 GCF_028895205.1 Pseudomonas sp. ITEM 17296
TCTGTGTTGTCACTGGCCTCTTCGCAGCACAAGGCTGCTCCTACAGGGATTTTCGCAAGGCATGAGGGGTCAGCGCGGCTTGCGCAGCGCTGCGTGCTGGGGGTTGAAGGTCAGTATCGCGAGCAGGGTGAACAGCACGGTCAGGCCCAGGCAAACCGCCAGCGCCAGCGGATTGAAGCGTTCGTACAGCGCGAAACGCACCAGTTCCACGGCGTGGGTGAAGGGGTTCAGGGCGCACAGCCAATACAGCCACTGGCTGGCCTCGCGCATCTTCCACAGCGGGTACAGCGCCGAGGACAGGAAAAACAACGGGAAGATCACGAAATTCATCACCCCGGCAAAGTTTTCCAACTGGCGAATCGCATTCGACAGCAACAGCCCCAGGGCGCTGAGCATCAGGGCCACCAGCAACAAGGCCGGCAGCGCCAGCAACAACCCCGCAGCTGGGGGCTGCACGCCATACAGCCAGGCGATGGCGAGAAACGCATAAACCTGTAGCAGGGAAATCAACGAGGTCGCCAGCAGCTTGCTGCCGAGCAGAAACGCGCGCGGCAAGGGGCTGGTCAGCAGCACGCGCATACTGCCCATCTCGCGGTCATAGACCATCGACAGCGAGCCCTGCATGCCGTTGAACAGCAGAATCATGCAGGCAAGGCCGGGGATGATGTACACCTCGTAGGGGATGTAGGTGTCGTACGGCTCGATGATCGCTATGCCCAGGGCCGCACGAAACCCGGCGGCAAACACCAGCAACCACAGCAGAGGGCGTACCAGGGCGCTGAGAAACCGCGTGCGCTGCAACACGAACCGCAGGCATTCGCGCAGCAGGATGCCGTTGAAACATTGCCAGTAGGCGTTCATCAGGCCTTCACTCCTGGGGTGGGGCCAGGCGCGCGGGTCAGGCGCGCGAAGGCGTTGTCGAGGTCGCCGCCGTGCGCTTGGCTCAGGGCATCAGCGGTGCCACTGGCCACCAGGCGCCCCTGGTGCAGGATCAGCAGGTCATCACTGGGCTGCACCTCATCCAGCAGGTGGGTGGTCCAGAGCACACTCAGCCCCTGCTCGCGGCACAGGTGCCGAAGGTGCTGGTTGAGCGCCAGGCGGCTGGCCGGGTCGAGGCCGACGCTGGCTTCGTCGAGCAACAGCAAGCGCGGTTCGTGGAGCAGGGCGCGGGCAATTTCCACCCGGCGCCGGTGCCCTATATTCAGCGCACGAACGGGCTCGCGCCGGCGCTCGTCGAGGCCCTGGCGGGCCAGTTCGGCCTCGACCCGCAGGTTGCCCTGGCGCCGCGACAAGCCATGCAACGAGGCGTGGTAGCGCAGGTTCTGTTCGACGCTCAGGTCCAGGTCCAGGGTGCTTTGCTGAAACACCACGCCCAGTTGTCGCAACGCCGGGCGCGCCGCGTTGCGCAACGAGCAGCCGCAGACGCGGATGTCGCCCTGTTGCACGTCGTAAAGCCGGGTGAGCAGTGCGATCAAGGTCGACTTGCCGGCGCCATTGGGGCCCAGCAACGCAGCAAAACGCCCGGGCGCCACGCTGAACCCCACGTGCTTGAGCGCCTCGCGCTGGCCATAGGCGAAACTCACGTCACTGACGTCGAGGGTATTCATGGCGTGACCACCACGCCCCAGGGGTAGCGCCCGACCTTTACCGATTTGAGCACCTTGAGGGTTTTCGTATCGATCACCGAGACGTCGCCGCTGACCCCGTTGGTGGCCAGCAATTGGCTTTGGTCTGGGGTGAACGCCAGCTGCCAAACGCGCCGCCCAACCAGCAGGTAGTCCAGCACCTCGTAAGTCTTGGCATCGATTACCGCCACATGGTTGGCCGGGCCCAGGGCGACGAACGCGTACTGGCCATCGGCGCTGAGCTTGATGCCCACCGGCTGGACTTTGTCCGGGTGCACGCCCTTGATCTGGAAATTCAGGGTTTTCAGCACCTGGCGCGTGGCCACATCGAGAATGGTCACCGTGCCGCCGATTTCCGCCGAGGCCCAGAGCCGCGAGCCATCCTGGTTGAACTCGACGAAGCGCGGCCGTTGATCCA
The DNA here is from genome assembly GCF_028895205.1 of Pseudomonas sp. ITEM 17296. Lineage (NCBI taxonomy): Bacteria > Pseudomonadati > Pseudomonadota > Gammaproteobacteria > Pseudomonadales > Pseudomonadaceae > Pseudomonas > Pseudomonas sp. ITEM 17296. Next base: position 2,044 of record NZ_WJRS01000052.1, read on the forward strand.
CCAGGGTGCTGTCGGCCAGGGTCTGGGTGCTGGTGTCGATCCAGTGCAGCATGTTGGTGGTTTCGCTGGTATTGACCGCCCACTTACCATCGGGGCTTACCGCCATGCCCTCGGGCTCGATGCCGACGTTGATCTGCCCGAGCACTTTGTCGGTTTCGGTGTCGATCACCGTTACCAGTGCGTCGTCTTCGTTTGACACATACAGCCAGCGGTCATTGGGGTGCAGGGCGAACTGCTCGGGGTCCTTGCCGGAGGGCAGTTCCTTGATGATCTTGCGGGTGGCCACGTCCATCACCTGCACCCGGTCCGAATCGCTGGCGCAGATGTACAGCCGCTTGTTGTCGTGGGACAGCAGCAGGCCACGTGGGCGCTGGCCCACGGGCAGGGTCTCGGTAACTTCCAGGCTTTGCAGGTCGATCAGGCTAAGGCTGTTGTCCTTCTCGTTCGAGACCCAGGCGGTGGCGGCGCTGGCGTGCCCGGTGGCAAGCGCCAGCGCGCCGGCCAGCAGGGAGGGGAAAAGCACAGGCCGGTAGCAAAGGGGGCGACGCATGGCGGAATCCTTTTTTTGTGATTATCGGTTTCAGGGGTAGCCGCAGGTCACTTCGGGCTTGTCGAAGCCCAAGCTGTCCATTTCGTTGAAGGGGTGCAGGAAGCCCTCCTGGGGCGAAGTGCTGACCAGCGCGCGGGGCTGAACCAGCGGGATGGGCTGGCGCAGTTCGCCGTTCCATGGGCGGTAGCTGAGCTTGCGGCCCTTGAAGCCATCCAGCGGCAGCTGGTCGCTGAGCAGCAGTTGCTGCAGGGCGCGTGGCTCGGCCTGGCGCAGTTTGCTGACGGCGCTGGCGATGCTGCGCACGGCCATCCAGGCGGCGAAGTCGCGGTCGTTCATCCAGCGTCCGGCCTGGGCTTCGAAGCGTTTTTGCAACTGCGCCGCGCCGAAGGTTTCCACGGTCTTGTGCCAGCCGGTGGGGGTCAGGCCCTGGGTGCCGGCCACGGGGCGGGGGTACCAGGTCTGGTAGGGCAGGTATTCGCCGAAGTCACCGCGCTCGTCGGCCACCAGCACCACGTCGTACTCGGCGGTTTGGGTGAACAGTGGCATATCGGCTTGGGCGCTGCGGCGCTGGTCGTTGTCGAAGCGCCAGGTTTTTTCCGCCACCAGCTGCACGCCGAAGCGCTTCACCGCCCGGCGCAGGGCTGCGGCGTAGGCCTGGTCATCTTCGGTCTGGCCGACGACGAGCAACGCCCGCTGCCATTTGCGCAGTACCAGAAACTGCGCCAAGGCATCGGCCAGCATGGCGCGGCTGGGCAGGCTATGCAGCACATTGCCCAGGCACTGGCTGCTGCGCAAGCTGTCGTCGGGGCTGCCGGCGTTGAACAGCAGGCTGTCGGGCAGGGCGGCAGACAGTGCGCGCAGGCTGGCGGCCGGCGCGTTCACTACGAACAGCCGCAGGCCCTGGTCATGCTGGGCCTTGGCGGCTTGCAGCAGGGCCTCGGGGCTGTCTACGTGGGTGCTGGCAAGGGTGAACGCCTGCTTGAGAAAACGCCCCGTGCTGTTGCTGTCGACAATCGCCAGCTCGGCGCCCTGCAGCCCCGCGTCGGCGGGCTCGGGGATGATGTTGGACAGCAGCGGGCCGGGGTCGGGGCGATAGCCCAGGTAGCCGATGCGCACCTGCAATTGCTGCTCTGGCGGGGCGGCCGATGCGAAGGCCGAACACAGTGCCGTGGCCAGGGCCAGCAGGCAGGTCAGGGCAAGAGGGGCAGGCTGGCGCATAAACGCACTCCACGGCAGATGGCGCCAGCATAGGAAGCCGGCCGGGAGGGGGAAATATGCAGAAAGTAGCGCTCGGCCAGTACCAAGGTAGTAAATCACCGCTAAGGCCTCGGTTTTACGATGGGTCGCAGCCCTGGCCGCGTTCACCCGGAGGAAACTGCCCAATGCGCCTCATCAACCTGTCGGCCCCGTGGCGGATCAACCTGTGGGTCACGTTCTTTTTCGCCTTGGTCACCTTGGCCTGTGGCGGGTTGCTGCTGCACCAGGCGGTGGCCGATGTCGAGCGCGAATTGCAGTCTGCCGAAGCTGTGGTGGCGTACCTCGCCGACACGGCCGAACGCGACCCGGCGAGCCTGCAACCGCGGCTGACCCAGAGCCTGCGCCACGTGCGGGTGCACTGGCTGGCGGCGGGCGAAACCGCGCAGATGCCGCGGGAGGCCGGCCTGGATGCCTGGCTGGGGCGCCAGCTGTTCGGTGATCGCCGCCACAGCACCCGCTTGCTGGACTTGAGCGAGGGGCGCCGGGTACTGATCGCCGTGGATGCGCGGGATGAAATCGACGAAGTCCGGGATTCCCTGCAGCAGTTGCTGGGCTTGTGTGGCCTGGCCTTGCTCGTGAGCCTGTTGACCATCCGCTGGGCGGTGCGGCGCGGCATGGGCCTGCTGGATGAACTGCTGCGTGCGTTGCGCCAGGTCTCGGGTGGGCAGTTGACCACTCGCCTGCGCGAATCCGGCCTGCCAGAGGCACGCCAGTTGGCGGCGCACTTCAACCGCATGACCGCGACCCTGGAGCAGACCCGGGCTGACAATGCGCAGCTGACCCAAACCCTGTTGGCGGTACAGGAACAGGAACGCACCCACCTGGCGCAGGCCCTGCACGATGACCTCGGGCAGTACCTGGCGGGTATCCGCGCCCAGGTCTGCCTGCTGCGCCTGGTGGCAGGCCAGCCGACGGTGGTGGAGCAGACCGCGCAAGCCCTGGAGCTTAATTGCGAACGCCTGCAGCAAGGCTTTCGTGCCTTGGTACACGACTTGTATCCGGTGGCGTTGCAACACGTGCCATTGGCCGAAGCCTTTGGTGTGCTGGTGAGTCAATGGCAGGCCAGCCAGGGCATCGATTGCCGTTTGCGGGTCGGTGAGCGCCTGCCGGTGCTGCCCGGCCCCAGCCGAACGCATTTGTATCGCCTGCTGCAGGAGGCGTTGACCAACGTTGCCCGGCATGCCGGCGCCAGCCAGGTGCGGGTGCGCCTGCAACGCAGCGCCAAGGGCTTGCGCCTGCTGGTGCGTGACAACGGCTGCGGCGCGAGCCAGCCCCAGCGGCCCGGCGTAGGCCTGCATTCGATGGCCGAGCGCGCGCGCAGCCTGGGCGGCGAATTACGCATCCTGAGTCGCCCGGGTGCCGGCTGGGCGTTGGCCCTGAACATTCCCATGGAGGCCTGATGAATATCGTATTGGTGGATGACCACGCCGTGGTGCGCCAGGGTTATGCCAGCCTGTTGCGGGCGGTGCTGCCGGCGATGGAAGTGCGCGAGGCCGCCAGCGGCGAAGAGGCGCTGGTGCGGGTTCAGGAGCAAGTACCGAACCTGGTGATCATGGACTTCGGCCTGCCCGGCATCAGCGGCCTGGAGACCACCCGCCGGCTGCGTCAGCGCCTGCCGCAGCTACGGGTGCTGTTTTTCAGCATGCATGATGAACTGCCCCTGGTGCGCCAGGCCCTGGAGGCGGGGGCTTCGGGCTACCTGACCAAGAATTCGGCGCCCCAGGTGTTGATCGAGGCGGTGCACCGGGTGTTGGCCGGGCATGCCTATATCGAGCAGCCTTTAGCCACACAACTGGCCTGCACACCGCAACAGAACGCCAGCGACCCGCGCTTGCAGCGCATGACCCAGCGCGAGTTGGAGATTTTCGTGATGCTGGCCAAGGGCACCCCGGTGCGGGTGATTGCCGAACAGCTGTGCATCAGTGCCAAGACCGTTTCCAATCACCTGACCTTGCTCAAGAGCAAGTTGCAGGTGAGTTCCCATGCTGAGCTGGTGCACCTGGGGATTGATCTGGGGGTGGTGCGGGTGGCGGGGTGAGGTTTTGTGGGAGATTTTGTGGCCTGGGGTTCAGTTTGGAATTTTTGGCGCCTGGGAGATCGAGCGCCGCCCGC
>NZ_WJRS01000053.1:0-5862 GCF_028895205.1 Pseudomonas sp. ITEM 17296
CGACTACGAAAACACCCTCAACTACGCCTACGACGACCACCACATGCGTGGCCTGCGCGTGCAGCGGTTGATCGGCGGCGAGTCGATTTCCACCAGCCCGCAACCACGCACCGTGCGCACGATTTCGCGCTTCCGGGTGTTGGGCGACGACGGCGTCAACGTCACCGTGCGCTGCGCGCAGAACGTGCGTGAGTTCCGCAAGGAAAGCCTCAAGCACTACAGCGCCGACCTGACCTACACCCTGTTGCGGGCGGAAGGCAGCTTCAAGATCCACCGCAAGGTGATCAGCCTGATCAACAGTGACGATACCCTCGCCGGTATCGGCTACATCCTTTAGGGCCACGACCATGAGCGAACAACTGCTCGATGTGATCGTGCAAGCCCGCGAAGTGCAAGGCGGCGACGTGGTCGTACTGGAGCTGGCCGCGGTCGACGGCCAGGCCCTGCCGCGCTTTGCGGCAGGCGCCCACGTCGACCTGCACCTGGCGCCCGACCTGGTGCGTCAGTATTCGCTGTGCGGCGACCCCGCGCATGCCAATGTCTACCGCCTGGGCGTGCTCAAGGACAGCCAGTCCCGTGGCGGCTCGGTGGCGGTGCACGAGCAGCTGCAGCCCGGCACGCCAATGCGCATCAGCGCGCCGCGCAACCTGTTCCCACTGGCCAGCGACGCCACGCGCTCAATCTTGCTGGGCGGTGGCATCGGCATCACCCCGATGATCGCCATGGCCCATGCCCTGCATGCCCAAGGTAAACCGTTCGAGCTGCATTACCGCGGCCGCTCACGCAGCCGCTGCGCGTTCGTCGACGAACTGCTCGGCGCACCGTTCGCGGCCAGCGTGTTCACCCACTTCAGCGATGAAGGCCCTGAGCAGCACCTGGACCTGGCCCAGGTGCTGGGCCCCGCCATGCCTGGCGTGCACCTGTACACCTGCGGCCCGGCGGGCTTCATGGATTGGGTGATCGCAGGGGCGCGCCAGCAAGGCTACGACGACCCACACATCCACCACGAGTACTTCCAGGCCGAGGTCGACACCTCGGGCGGCAGTTTCGAGGTGGTCGCCGCACGCAGCGGCAAGACCGTGCAGGTGCAGGAAGGCCAGCCCCTGACCGCCGCCCTGCGCAGTATCGGGATCAAGGTCGAGGTGTCCTGCGAGCAAGGTGTGTGCGGCACCTGCCTGTGCGACGTGCTCGAAGGCGAACCCGACCACCGTGACCACTACCTGACCGAAGAGGAGAAACACACCAACGAGCAGATCGTACTGTGCTGTTCCCGGGCGCGCGGCAAGCGCCTGGTGCTGGATATCTGAGAAACAAAAACAAAAACAATACGTGACAGACAAGCGGGCGCAAGACCTGCAGCCCTTCTGCCCAGTTGCTCGACTGCCCAGGACTTGTACTGATCACACTTCCAGGATTACCCCATGGAACTCAAATGGCCGTTGCGTGCGAAACCGTTTTGCTTGTGTGTGGGCGCCGTATTACCCCTGACGTGCTTGGCCGATGTGGTGGATGACAGCCACCTCTCGCTCAATTTCAGAAACCTCTACCTGAACCGTAACTTCACCAACCCCAGCGCGCCGGTGTCCAAGGTCGGCAACTGGTCGCAGGGCTTCGACCTGCAGTTCGAGTCCGGTTACACCGATACCCCCGTGGCAGTCGGTCTCGACCTCAACGGCCAGTATGCCGTGCGCCTGGACTCCACCGGCAACGATGGCTCGCTGCCCTTCAGCAAGCACCGCCAGCAGGCCGCCGACGACTATAGCCGCGGCGGTGCGACCCTGAAGCTCAAGTACGCCAACACCAAGGTACTGATCGGTGATCAGAAACCTTTCTACCCCGTCGCCTCCAACGACCCCAGCCGGCAGCTCGACACGATTTACCAGGGCGCGGTGATCGAATCACGCGACATCGACAACCTGACCCTCGTTGGCGGGCGCTTCTGGTCCATCGTCACCCGCGAGTCATCCAACCATGAGCGCCTCTACCGCTACGGCACCCGCGACGACCTGGACAGTGATGGCCTGGACTTCGCCGGCGCCACCTACGCCCTGACCCCAGACCTGCAAGCCAGTTACTTCCATGGTGTGCTCAACGACATCTACAAGCAGGACTACGGCGGCATCAAGCACGCCCTGAAGTTCGCCGACGGCTACCAGTTGAAAACCGACGTGGGGTACTTCAACAACCGTGAAGACGGTGCCGCACGCAGCGGCACCGTGGACAACCGCGCCTACTTCGGCCTGGTCACCCTGGAAAAAAGCGGGCACATGCTGGGCCTGAGCTACCAGCGCATGACCGGCGATACCGTGTTCCCGACGTTGAACGGCTACGTGCCGCAGCTGTGGCTGCCGAACTGGGCGGGCCTGCCGTTCATTCGCCCGGATGAACGCAGCTGGTCGGTGCGTTATGGCTACAACTTCGCCGCCATGGGCCTGCCCGGGCTGAAGCTGCTCACCCGCTACATCAAAGGCACCGACATCGACCGCGGCCCGGGCCTTGCAAGGGACCAGGAAAGCGAGCGCGACATCATGCTCAGCTACGTGATCCAGAGCGGCCCGCTCAAAGACCTGGCCTTCGACCTGAAGAACATGCGTACCCAACAGCAGTACGGCAACGACTACAACGAGTATCGCCTGATCACTTCCTACACCTGGAAGTTCTGGTGACCGGCCCGCATGGAGATGGCTCATGAGTAACCTGAACACCAGCATCACCCGCGATACCGACCCGCGCACCATGCGCCGCATTGTCATCGCCTCGGTCCTGGGCAATGCCCTGGAATGGTATGACTTCTTCCTCTATGGCACGGCCGCAGCACTGATTTTCGCCCCGCTGTTCTTCCCCGCCGGCACCGACCCGGTGCTTGGCACCATGGCCTCGTTTGCCGGCTTCGCCGTGGGCTTTCTGGCTCGCCCGCTGGGTGGCCTGATCTTTGGCCATATCGGCGACAAGGCCGGGCGCAAGAAGGCCTTGGTGATGACCCTGGCGATCATGGGTGCGGCAACCTTCGCCATGGGCCTGCTGCCAACCTTCGAACAGGTCGGCTACCTGGCCCCCGCCTGCCTGGTGATCCTGCGCGTGCTGCAAGGCGTTGCCTCGGGCGGCGAATGGGGCGGTGGCGTGCTGCTGCTGAGCGAGAACGCGCCCAAGGACCGCGTCGGCTTCTATGCGGCCTGGAGCCAGCTGGGTGTTTCCGGCGGGTTCGTACTGTCTGCCGCTGCGTTCTACCTGGTGCAGATGCTGCCCGTCGAAGACATGATGAGCTGGGGCTGGCGGGTGCCATTTTTGGCCAGCATCCTGATTTTTGGCGTGGGGGTGTACATCCGCCGTCGCCTGCCAGAGAGCAAAGCCTTCGTCGAGGAACAGGCCCAGCAGGACAAGCCCGAGCACATGCCGGCCATGGAAGTGCTGCGCAACCACCCCAAGGCCGTGCTGCAGGCCATGGGTATCCGCATTGCCGAAAACGGCAGCGCCTACCTGTTCCTCGCCTTCACCATCGCCTACGCCAAGTTCACCGGCCTGGATACGCAACTGGTGCTGGCCAGCGTGATGGTGGCGATGATCGTCGAGGCCGGCACCATCGTGTTCTGGGGTTGGCTGTCGGACATCATTGGCCGGCGGGTGGTGTATGCCATCGGCTCGGTCGGTTTGATGGTGCTGGCGTTCCCGTTCTTCTGGATGCTCGATACCCACTCACCGGTGTGGGTGTACCTGGCGGCGTTGCTGGGCATGGCCTTCTGTCACGGCGCGATGATCGGCACCCAGCCGGCGCTGATGGGTGAGCTGTTCCCGGCCAAGGTGCGCTATTCGGGGCTGGCCATGGGGCACGAGATTGCCTCGATCTTCTCCGGCGGCCTGGCGCCACTGGCGGCAACGGCGCTGTTCAGCATTTACAAGGATGCCTGGCCGGTGTCGGTGATGCTCGTGGTGATGGGCGCGATCACCACCCTGGCGGTGATTTCCATCAAGCCACAAGCCTCTGCAGACAATAACTGACCGCGTGTTCAGCCCCTTCGCAGGAGCGGCCTTGGGCTGCGCAGGGGCCATCAGGCTGTCCCAATCAGGGCTGTCCCCTCAGGAACTTGCAAGCATGAATACCCTGACCGAAGCGCAACACCTCAAGCACACCCAAAAACGTTACGTGTACGAATGGTATGTGGTCATCCTGTGCATGGTGGCCTACATCTTCTCGTTCGTTGACCGGCAGATTCTGGCCCTGATGATCGAGCCGATAAAAGCCGACCTGCAGCTGAGCGACACCCAGTTCAGCCTGCTGCACGGCCTGGCGTTTTCGCTGTTCTACGCCTTCATGGGCATGCCCATCGCCTACCTGGCCGACCGCTTTTCGCGGCCACGCATCATCGCGGTCGGGGTGATTTTCTGGAGCTTCGCCACCGCCGCTTGCGGCCTGAGCAAGAACTTCATGCAGATGTTCCTTGCCCGTATCGGCGTGGGCGTCGGCGAAGCGGCCCTGTCGCCTTCGGCCTACTCGATGTTCAGCGACCTGTTTCCCAAAGAAAAGCTCGGCCGCGCAGTGGGCATCTACTCCATCGGCTCATTCGTCGGTGGCGGCATTGCCTTTCTGGTCGGCGGCTACGTGATCACCTTGCTCAAGGACGCACAGACCATCGAGGTGGCCTTCCTTGGCGCCATGAAGGCCTGGCAACTGGCGTTCTTCATCGTCGGCCTGCCTGGGGTGCTCGTGGGCCTGCTGATCTGGCTGACCGTGCGCAACCCCGAGCGCAAGGGCGCGCAGTTGGACGCCGACGGAAATGTGCGCAAGGTGAAGCTCACCGACGGCCTGCGCTTCATCGGCCGTCACCGGACCACGTTCAGCTGCCACTACCTGGGCTTCTCGTTCTATGCCATGGCGCTGTTCTGCATGATGAGCTGGACACCGGCGCTGTACATCCGCAAGTTCGGCATGAGCCCCGAGCAAGCCGGCTTCATGCTCGGCACCATCCTGCTGCTGGCCAACACCACGGGTGTGGTGTTCGGCGGTTGGCTGACCGACCACCTGGCCAAGCGCGGCCGCAGCGATGCGGCCATGCGTACCGGGGTCATCGGTGCGCTGGGCATGATCGTGCCGGCCGTGCTGTATTCGCAGGTGGACCAGCTGTGGCTGTCGGTGACCCTGCTGGTACCGGCCATGTTCTTCGCCTCGTTCCCCATGCCGGCATCCACTGCGGCCATGCAAATCCTCTCGCCGAACCAGGTGCGTGCGCAGGTATCGGCGGTGTTCCTGCTGATCAGTAACCTGATGGGCCTGGGCTTGGGCACCACGCTGGTGGCGCTGATCACCGACCGCTACTTCGGCGTACCGGCTGCGGTCGGTTCTTCGATGTCGATCGTCAGCTTCGTCGCGTCGTCGCTGGCCATCGTGTTGCTGGCCAAAGGCTGCAAGTGCTTCCGACACAGCATGCAGCGTGAGCACCCCGTCGCGGCCTGAAGTGTTGGCCAGCATGACCCGATTGTAGTCGGGGCCACCGGGTGCCAGGCTTGGCATTTTCAGCGCCTATCAGATCGAGCGCCGCCCGCGCGGCGCTTCGCAGCACAAGGCTGCTCCTACATCTGTTTCGGGCCAATTATTCCTGTGGCCTGGGCGCGCGACCCCTTGGCACCCAGCTTAATATCGTGGTGGACCAACAAGGCGGTCGCGCGCCGCCTTTACAGGCCTGACTGGCCCGAAACAGATGTAGGAGCAGCCTTGTGCTGCGAAGCGCCGCGCGGGCGGCGCACGATATCCGCCCCATCTCCAAACCCAAGACCAGCACATAGCAGCCCACTCCCCCAATATTCCGTGTAAACGCAAAAAAGCCCAGACCCTCCCCGCACGGAAAGGCCCAGGCATAAACGGTGAAT
>NZ_WJRS01000054.1:0-5643 GCF_028895205.1 Pseudomonas sp. ITEM 17296
CTGCAGCCGTTAGCCAGTGACCGCTATCGACCCGAAGCTGCCGCTCATCGGCGATCAAATTGCGATCCAACTGTCGAGCCAGCGAGTGAAACCACTAAGTCAAATGCTGTAATAGGAATGTATGCCAAGGCGATGCTCGCATACTGCTCGCGAGACCTGGCGATAAACGCGCAGAGTGGAAGGGCAATCATGATCACGTCCAATACGCCCCACAGCGCTATTGGCGATGCCTTGAAAAAGCTTACGTTTACGACAAGCCCGAGGAATAAATAAGCAGACAGGGACAACAGCGCGTAACGGCCATCCTGTTCGAAGTAAACCTGAAGGCCATTCTGCTCATCCTCACTGCGACTGGGGAGCAACAGCGCAGAGGCTACAAAAAGAGAAAGCGCTAACAGAACGAGCAGGAGAAACTCCAAAAATGTGAACGTAACTTTTATGGCCGGCAGAGCGTTTACAGCCCACCAGAAGTCCAGTTGCGTAGTGAACAGCATCGCGGCCCAGGCGAGCGGTACCCAATCAGGCTTCGCCGCGCGGCGAATGCGGAATACCGTCAATACCCCCAGTAGAAGCCGAGTGACGGAGAGCCCGAGTATCATCGAGAGTATCGTGGCAACGATCGGAAAATTGCTCATGGTACACCCAGGCTTTGGATATTCTGGTTTTAGCACACCTTCCGACAGTAGGCCGGTTATATCGCGCCCTGATGAATAAACGATTGCCCTAGGGCAGCCTTTCATGCGTCCCATGAGGATACAGCCCCACAGCCTGCCCTCTGTGATTGATGAACAAATTTCATGAACCCTTGCCAATTTAACCATCTAGTCCCCACTCGGTAGCTCGCTTACTGTTCTCCCAACACCAAATGTCGGGAGATCCAGATGCACAAGCGCACACTCGGAAACATTTCACTTGAAGTGTCAGCCCTGGGCTTGGGTTGCATGGGCTTAAGCCATGGCTACGGCCCCGCGACTGATACACAACAGGCCATTGCGCTGATCCGATCGGCGTTTGACCGGGGCGTAACGTTCTTCGATACCGCCGAGGTTTACGGCCCCTACCTGAACGAACAGGTGGTGGGCGAAGCTCTGGCACCGGTGCGCGATCAAGTGGTCATCGCCACCAAGTTCGGCTTCACCTTCGGCGACGACAATAAGCAGCAGATTCTCAACAGCCGCCCCGAGCACATCCGGGTCGCGGTCGAGGGTTCGTTGCGTCGACTGCAGACCGACTACATCGATCTGCTTTACCAGCACCGCGTCGATCCGGACGTGCCGATCGAGGACGTCGCCGGCGTGGTGAAGGACTTGATTGGCGAAGGCAAGGTCAAGCACTTCGGCCTGTCGGAGGCCGGTGCGCAGACCATTCGCCGTGCACACGCGGTGCAACCGGTCACAGCGCTGCAAAGCGAATACTCATTGTGGTGGCGTGAGCCCGAGCAGGAAGTCCTGCCGACGCTTTGGGAACTGGGCATCGGCTTAGTGCCGTTCAGCCCACTGGGTAAAGGTTTTCTCACCGGCACGGTGTCGGCGCAGACCACTTACGGCAGCGACGATTTCCGCAGCATCGTCCCGCGTTTCAGCCAGCCGGCGCTGCAAGCCAATCAGCGCCTGGTGGTATTGATCCGTGAGATCGCCGCGCAGAAACAAGCCACACCCGCACAGATCGCGCTGGCCTGGCTGCTCGCGCAGGCGCCGTGGATCGTACCGATTCCGGGGACAACCAAGTTGCATCGCCTGGAAGAAAACCTCGGTGGCGCGGACATCACGCTCGACGCCGCCGAACTCAAAGCGATCGATGCCGCACTGGCGCACATCCGCATTGAAGGCGAGCGCTATCCCGAAGCCCTAGAGGCGCGAGTCGGCCGATGAACAATGATCACGATCCGCTGCGGCGCACGGTGATCGCCGCCCTGGCCAGCGCCCCGCTGCTGTCGCTCGCCAACACGCAAGGCCCCAGTGAAACACCCCGCTCAGGCTCGCGGATTCTGGTCGCGTATTTCTCGCGCTCGGGTAATACCCGCGTGGTCGCCGGGCTGATCCAACGTGGGCTGAATGCCGATCTCTTCGAGATTCGCCCGGCCCAAGCCTACCCCGAGGACTATCTGCAAACCGTTGAGCAGGCACGTCAGGAGCGTGACAGCGGCTTCGAACCCGAGCTGCAAAACAAGGTTCACTTCTTGAGCGACTACGACACGATCTATCTCGGCTTTCCGATCTGGGGTGAAACCGCCCCGCCGATCGTGCGCGCCTTTCTCAGCGCCCACGACCTTTCCGGCAAGACCCTTATCCCCTTCAACACCCACGGCGGTTATGGCTTGGGCAACAGCCGCAGCGTGCTGGTCAAGCACGCACCGAAGGCAGAGATTCTGGACGGTTTTGTGATGCAGAGTGAGCAGGAGCGCAAGACCATGGAACGCGTGAACGGCTGGCTGAGCGATCACCCCCTCACGCGCTGATCGAATGCTGCACGGAGTGACATCATGAATATCCGCACGTTAGGCAATGGCCTGGAGGTTTCTGCACTGGGCCTTGGCTGCATGAGCATGACCTCGGCCTATGGGCCGGCTGCCGACAAAACCGGCATGATCACGCTGATTCGTTCGGCCCACGAGCAAGGCGTCACCTTGTTCGACACCGCCGAAGCGTACGGCCCGTTCGCCAATGAAGAACTGCTGGGCGAGGCCTTGCAGCCGATCCGCGAGCAAGTCGTCATCGCCACCAAGTTTCACGCCTGACCGGAGTTGATCCGATGAACCGTTTGATCACACCACTCGTTGCTTTGTCATTCATGGCGGCAGAATCCCAGGCCGCCAACGAAATCCGCATTACGCCGAACGGCTCGCAGCCCTCGGTCAAGGGCGCGGCGCAAAACTTCACCGGTACGGTGCACGTTGATGGCCTGTTCAAAGGCGAGCCGCCGGCGCGCATCGGCGGCGGCACGGTGACCTTCGAGCCTGGAGCACGCACGGCATGGCACACCCACCCGCTGGGGCAAACGCTGATCGTCACCGCAGGCGTCGGCTACGTACAGCAAGAGGGTGGCCCGCGACAGGAGATCCGACCGGGCGACACTGTCTGGATTCCACCGCACACCCGTCACTGGCATGGCGCCACGGCCAGCAACGGCATGACCCATATCGCCATTGCTGAAGCCGAGGACGGCAACACTGTTACTTGGGCGGAACAGGTCTCGGACGCGCAATACGCCGGAGAATGAAGTTACGAAACTGCTGAGAAATACGGCGATGCGCAGACTGCTGAACGGGCCAATACGGCATTGACCCAGGCCCTCGCACCTTCGGGGAAATAACATGAAATTTGCAAAGTACCTGCTGAGCAGCGAACAACTGTGGTTCAACCAGTTCCGCATCGGCCTTTGGCCCAACTACTTCAACTGACCCAAACACTTTTGCGACTGCCGCCCTTTTGAATGCTCAGGAGCTTCACGTGAAAAACACTCTCAAAGCCACGTTCATGTCGGCCTTGGTCGGCCTCTCGGCGGGCGAAGCCTTGGCCGCCGATTACAAAAAGAACCCGTTCACCCTCGCCTACGACGGCGCGATCAGCAAGAACGAACCGGGCAAGGTCAACATCCATCCGGTCAGCTACAAACTCAACGGTCTGGATATCGCCGCCAACGTATACACCCCAGCTAACTATGACGCGAAGAAGACCTACCCACCGTGGTCGTTGCACACCCCAATGGCGGTGTGAAAGAACAAGTCGCCGGTCTGTATGCTCAACGCTTGGCCGAACAGGGCTACATCACCATCACTGCCGATGCGGCGTACCAGGGCTCCAGCGGTGGTCAGCCGCGCAGCATCGATAAACCGGCGTATCGCATCGAAGACATTCACGGCATGGCCGACTTCATCAGCCAGTTTGCCGGCGTCGATGACAAGCGCCTGGGCCTGCTCGGCATCTGTGGCGGCGGTGGTTATTCGTTGGCGGCAGCGCAAACCGACAAACGCTTCAAATCGCTGGCAACGGTGAGCATGTTCAACTCGGGCCGGGTACGTCGCAACGGCTACAACGACTCGCAAATGGACAGCATTCAGCAACGCCTGCAACAGGCGTCAGCAGCTCGCGCGCAAGAAGCGGCCGGCGGCGCGGTGCTGTATTCGGGCGATGCCAACCTCACCGACGAGCAGATTGCCAAACTGCCCTTCGAGCTGTAGCCAAGGTTATGAGTACTACTGGAAGACCCACGCGCACCCGAACTCGACCTTCAAATACACCACCAGCAGCCTGATCGACTTGATGCGTTTCGACGCCACTGATCATATCGAGCTGATCAACCAACCGCTGCTGATGATCGCCGGCAGCAAAGCCGACAGCCTGTACATGACGCAGGACGCCTTCCCCAAAGCCACCGGCACTACCGACAAGGAAGTGTTTATCCTCGACGGTGCGACGCACATCGAAACCTATTGGGTACCGCGTTATGTCGATGCCGCGATTGGCAAACTGACCGCGTTTTACGGCCGCACCTTGTAATCAACGCTCTTGGGGGTCGCGCATCCGTGTGCAACCTGCTTTCATGGATCAATCCCGCGCCCCTTCATGAGAGGCCCTCATCAATGTCACGCGCTAATCTTAACGACCTGCAAGCCTTCGTGGTCATCACCCGCGAAGGCAGTTTCACCCGTGCGGCCGCCCAGCTTGGCGTCTCGCAGTCGGCACTCAGCCATACCATGCGCGCGCTGGAAAGCCGTTTGGGCGTGCGCTTGCTGACGCGTACCACGCGCAGCGTTTCGCCGACCGAGGCGGGTCAGCGGCTGTATCAATCGATGGCGCCGCGGTTCGATGAGATCGAACTCGAACTGGCCGCGGTCAGCGAATTTCGTGACACCCCGGCAGGCAATGTGCGAATTCAGGCATCCGAACACGCCGCCAACAACATTCTGTGGCCCAAGCTTTCAAAGGTGCTTCCCGACTACCCGGACATCAATGTCGAAATCACCGTCGACTACGCCCTCTCCGACATCGTCGCGCAACGCTATGACGCCGGTGTACGCCTGGGAGACCAGGTGGCCAAGGACATGATCGCCGTACCCATCGGGCCGCCCCTGCGCATCGCGGTCGTGGGCTCACCTGAGTATTTCAAACAGCGGCCGGTGCCGAAGGAGCCCGGTGATCTGGCCGCGCAAAATTGCATCAATCTGCGCCTCCCCACCCATGGCAGCCTGATGCAATGGGACTTTGAAAAGGATGGCCATGAACTGAAGGCCCGTGTCGAAGGGCAATGGACGTTCAACAGCAGCGTGCCGATCCTGCGTGCGGCCGTGGCGGGATGTGGCTTGGGTTTCCTGCCGGAAGACATGGTGGCGAAGGAGCTAGCGGACGGCAGCCTTGTGCGGGTATTGGAAGATTGGTGCCAACCCTTTGCCGGTTACCATCTCTACTACCCAAATCGCCGTGAACATTCATCAGCATTTGGCGTTGTAGTTGAAGCATTGCTCTACAAGCGCTGAGTCATCGACCTGAGCATCTGAATTTTACCCGCCCCACAAACCCGCGAATGAGCAGACGCTTTTTGATCGATTGCAGTCGTACGTGACCGGCCGCAATGGGTCGAATGCAGTTGTTCGCTAGTGACCGCTATCGACCCATGGCTGCCAGTCGTGTCTGAGGTGATCTT
>NZ_WJRS01000055.1:0-3882 GCF_028895205.1 Pseudomonas sp. ITEM 17296
CTCGTTGCGCAGGCGTACGAGTTGGCCGAGCTTGTCCCAGTGGTAGGTGAGGGTAGTGTCGTTGGCGTTGTGGCGTTGATGGAGTAGGCCGGCCTCGTTGTAGTCTCAGCGGGTACGCCGATTCAGCGGGTCAGTGAAGCTGAGCAGTCGGCCTTCGGCGTCATGGTCGAAGCGGTCCTGAGTCTTGTCGGGGTAAACCACACGGCTCAAGTGGCCCGCTTCATAGCGATATTCGGTTACCTGGCCGGCAGCGTTGGTGAGCTTGGCCAGTTGCCCAAGTACGTCATACTTCCACAGTGTGGTCTTGCCCGAGCAGTCCGTGTAGCTGGCCAGCTGTCCGTCACCGTTGTACGTGAGCTTCTTCTCACCGCCGTTGGCATCGATGATGGCGATGGGCAGATTGTCGCTGTTGTAGGTGTACTGGGTTTTGTTCTCCAGCGGGTCGATGGCTTCGATGATGTTGCCGCGCTGATCGTAGTCATAGCGCCATAGCCCACCCTCTGGATCTCGTGTTTTGAAGCGCTGGTCGAGATCATCGTAGGCATGGTGGATCGATGTGCCGTTCGGTCGGGTGTGCTGCAGCAGATTGCTGCGCTCATCGTAGGCATAGTGGTCGATACTGCCATCGCGATGTACGTGTTGGACCACATTCATCGCATCGTCGCGGAAGAACCACTCCTCGTTGCCGTCGGGATGGACGATGCGGTAGGTGTAGCCTTGAAGGTTGTAGTAGTGCTTGGTTTCGTTGCCAAGCGCATCCGTCACGTAGGTAAGACGGATGTTCTTGTCCCACTCAAGTCGTACTTCGTAGCTGCCATCGTCTGCCCACTCGTGAATGGCTTTGGCGTCAGCCCCCTCGCCGAGCCATTCCAGGTTCATGGCCCGCCCAGTACGGTCGGTGTATCGAGTGATCAGGTGGTGTTGATAGGTGTAGCCCCACTGTCTGCCATGCTCATCGCGTGCGGATACGAGATCACCGTCTGCGCTGTAGTCATATTCGGCCAATTGCCGTAGCGATTCGCCGTCGTTCATCAGCCATAGGCTGGCAATGCGTCCGCTTGGATCAAGACGGGTATGGATGTGCTGATGGACCTGGTCGTTTTGATAGGTCAGTAGGTCCGACAGGACATGAGTACCCTTGTGAAAGTGCTCGTAATGCAGGGCGACTCTGGCGCCACCACGATGGCGTATGGCGATAAGACGGAAGACGTTGCCGATGCGCTCATATTGCTCTTCAACGCGATGCCCATAGGCCAGCGACAGTGTTCGCTCGCCGGTACGAACGAGTACTATTTCCTCAATAGGGTCATGATGGAATTTTCCGACTTTGGGCAGCGGATAGTTATGCGAACGGCCATCGGAAGCCTGATAGCAAAGGGCGTCATCGGTGATTTCAAAGTGCACGGTGAAGGGGGATATCCACCGTGCACCCAGTGGGCCGCTATCGAGCGCAGACTGACTGGATCGGTAGTTGCGCACCCACGAAACTGGAAACGGTCCAGGGAGAGTAAAGTCGGTATGGATAAGCTGTTCCGAGCCCTTTGCAAACGTGATGCTTTTTCCCGTGCAAGGGCATGTGCCGTTCTTCGCAGGTTTTGGCTCATTCCTCGGACCAGGTTGTCTGTTGACCGCACCCAGCTCATGTTGGCGGCTAACACCTTTGGCTTGTCTGATTCCAGTTGGCGGAACGCTGCTGTTGAGGTGGGTGCGCTTGCGTTGAGCGGCCTTGGCCAGCATGGTCAACAGATAGGCAATGCTATGCTCGGTGTTTGCATTACCGAGGTTCTTGAGGCTTTGCTCAACCTCGGTAGCCAGTTGCCTGAGTAGTCCAACGTACTTGAAGCCAATGGCTTTTATGTAGGGAGGTATGATCTGGGATAACTGGTTGAGAGTGGCAACTGTAGCCACTTCAATGGGTAGCGTTGCATGCTTTGCAAGCTGCTCCAGTAAGGAAAGGTCCTCGCTTTTGGCGGCTGGTTTGTGCTTCAGCTGCCCCTTCAGGAAGTCGTCAACGCCGCTGGCAATCGTAAGCATGATTGCCTTGCCTCTTTTCCCGCATTCCGCAAGTAGCTCAGACAATGCGGCTTGAGCATGCATGACGAAATTTTCCAGTTCGCCGAGGATTGTCGCGTTGAGGTGCCCGGTTAGTACGGTAATCAGTGCTTCACCGAGTGCTGCTTTAGGGTTGGCCTTGACCTGCTGTTTGACCAGGTGCAGGGCAGGTCTGAGGCTTTTTCTAGCAAAGGCCATTGTGGGTGGAATTGGGATTATTCCAATCAGATTTATCCCGAGGCTTACCCAGTCGAGTACGTTTTTGTCCTTGCTTTCTGTGAGTACGATAATGTCGCCAACGGCGTCTACCGCCGCCATGATGTTGTTGGCGATAGGGATGAACTCTGCGACGGTTTTCAGATCAGCGAGGGTCAGTCTGTTTTCGCTGAGTTGCCTTAGCCAGAGGTCGACAGTATTTGCTCCCTCTTCTATGTCTTCCGGGGGAATTTCTCTAATAGGGGCGACGGCCGTTTCGTGCGGACGTGCAGCTGGTGCCGTAGTCATAGTCTTGTTTTCCCCAAGGTGGCGGTGGCCGAGGTTTTCAGCTCGTCAGTGACGGGGTTCTTCAGGGATTGACTGAGCAGTCCATCGGTGCCTGAGGAATTGAGTGCGGCAGCGTTCGAGAGAATCGCTGTTGCAACCTGCTCAACTGCCTTGGTTGCAAGCTCAGCGGTTGTTGAACTCGAAGCGGTTTCGCTGGCTGCTTTGATTTCACTCGCTGGCGACCAGGTGTCAGTCGGGTCCTTCCCCAGCGTCACCTTGGCCGGTCCGGAGGCGAGCCCTGCCACGCTGGCGAAGCCTTCGCTGTCCAGTTTTCCTGTGAACACCCTGCCGAGTGCGTCTTCGACGCGGTAGTCCGCCATCTCGTAGGCGTGGCGGCTGGCATAGTGCTGAAACAGCTCCAGATTGCCCTTGCCTGCTTTGGGCTCTTCGGGAAACGCTGCTGCTTCGCTTTTCGAGCCTTTGTAGATGAAGTCGGTGGCATGAGCCGTGTACTCGCCGGCTGTGGCGTGCAGGATCCCGCCCGCGTTGTAGGTCGTACTGCTGCCGCCGGCCTGGATGACCAACTCCTCCTTGGCGCTGAGGGTGATGCGTTCGGCGGTGACGCTGACCTTGAGCTTGGCTAGGAGGTTGATGTTGTCCTTGAGCGCCTTCAGGTCGATGTCGCCGGAGGCCGCGATCAGTCGCCAGCCCATGCTTTGCACGAACTGCCGTACGCCCCGACTGGCACTTATCAGCAGGCGTTTGCCAATGGCCATGCTGGTGTGGCCGCCGGTGCTCAGGCCCAGGTGTTCGCCGCTGGCGATGTGGGTGGATTGCGGTGTGCTCGTCGCGATGCCGGTTGGGCTGGCGATCACCAGTTGCGGGTCGGCCAGTTCGGGGAAGCGGTTGGCTTCAGGGTTGCCACCGCTGCCGCGAATGGCGTCGTGCTGGGCCTTGAGGGCATCACCCACTTCATCCTGATCGCCGCCTTCCTGGGCCAGGTGATCGCGGGCTTCACTGGCGAAGGTGGTGTGGTATTCCTGGGCGGTCTTCAGGCGCTCGGCGGTTTCGGCGAGGTCCGTATGGTGTTCACTGGCCCGGGTACGTGCCTCCGTCGTTAGCAGCAAGCCGCCACCCGCACGCACCACGCCGTGGGTATCGGTGCGCAGTTCAAAGCCTTGCCCACGAGGCTTCCCGCCAAAGTGGCGAGGATGGGTGAGGTAACCGAGGTTCAGTGCCGAGTGGTCGTGATCGCTCATCAGCGCTGCGCTGATCTGCCCGGTGGTGTCGTCCAGGCGCAGTTCGTTGTGGCGCTTGCCGTGGTGCTCCTTGCTGCGGATCGGGCTG
>NZ_WJRS01000056.1:0-3697 GCF_028895205.1 Pseudomonas sp. ITEM 17296
GCCGGGCTCGGGGACTTCGCTCTCGTGGGCGACCCAGATCCAGGTGCTGTGGAAGATCTTCTGCAGTTCGGCGTCGAACAGGGCCGGGTCGGTGTAGAGGGAGGTGTGGACACGGTCGGGCTGGACCAGCTCGGCCGGGTCGACCGTCAGGTTGACGGCGGGGATCAGGTTGCTCACGGGGGTCACCTATGGGGCGTTTTCTTATGGGAGCAACGCTAAAGGGCAGGGGGGTGGGGCTCAATGACAGGGGGGATCAATGTTGTTGCGTTTTTTGCAATGGGGGGTGGCTATGCGTTCGGCGTAGTTTTTTTGTGGGGGCGGACATCGAGCGCCGCCCGCGCGGCGCTTCGCAGCACAAGGCTGCTCCTACAGGTGAGACGGGCGCAAAGGGGCGCGCGCGCCCATGTCACAGGAATAATTGGCCCGAAACAGATGTAGGAGCAGCCTTGTGCTGCGAAGCGCCGCGCGGGCGGCGCGCGATCTCATAGGCGCTGCATGTCATAAGACAAGCACCAAGATCACAACGCCATCCGCACCGCCTTGGCCATCTCCGTCGCCAATTCCCGGCTCATGCCATCCAAGGTTCGCCCACGGCGCGTAACAATCTGGATATCGGTTGCATTCATCGCCTCGCAATCGATGGCCAGGGCCTTGAAGGTGCCGTTCTTGAGCTCGTCGATGATCGGCAGTTCGGCCAGCAAGGTGGCGCCCAGCCCCGACCGAACGAAGTCCAGAATCACCGCCAGGGAGTTGGAGGTGAGGGTGGGCACGATGGCGAACGGCTGGTCCTTGCAGGCGGCATCCGCCAGCTCCCGCACGCGGAAGTTGGCGCCGGGCAGCACCAGTGATTCGCGGGCCACTTCGGCGAGGCTGACCGTGGAGCGCTCGGCCATCCGGCTGTCACGGTGAACAATCATCCGCAATGGCTGCGCCAGGCTGAACAGGCGCGTCAGGCGGGCCGACGCGTTAGGCGCAAAGACTACGCCGAGGTGCGCCTCGTCGTTCATCACCATGCGCTGCACCTCCAAGGACGGGGCGCTGATGATCTCGGCCTTGTGCGCATTGTGCGCGTGCAAAAAGCCCTGCAACGAATTGATCGCCCGGGCCCCCAGCAGGCCTTCGCCGATGGCGATCACCGTCGAGGCTTGCTGGCGGCTTCGCAATTCGTCCAGCCGGTCGACCAGCAGCGCGTGTTGGCGAATGCGTTCGATGTAGTAGTCCACGGCAGCCTCGCCCGCGGCAGTCAGGCTGATGCGGTGGGTGCCGGGGCGCACCAGTTCGATGCCCAGTTCTTCTTCCAGCCGGGCGATCTGCCGGCTGACCGATGAGGTGGCGACGCCGAGGGCTTCGGCAGCGGCGCGCATGGAGCCCTTGTCATGGCTCAGGTGCAGGTAGCGCAGGCGGTGGTCCTGCAGATCGATATGGCGGGTGGGCATGACCTCGACCTCGGGGGTAATCACGGCAGGCATTGGCGTGTCCCCATCCATCCTGGTGGGGCGTTGGCTTGTTTTTTTTGTGTGCTCGGCGTGGGTGGCCGGCGTTGTCGCGCTCCATGCCAGGCCATCGTACACGCGTTTTTTTCTGTCCGAAATCATGTGAAAAAGGCGCTAAAAATTTTTCGTGATATCGGCGCTGGTCGTTAGTTTTTTTAGGCGCGTTGAAACCGGTTTTTGAAGTCGTATAAATCCATTTAAATCATGTAGATAGCCAATTTTTAGAGGGTTTATCCGTTAGGGATAGGCAAATTTTTCTCCTGATTTAGCGTGAAAATTCAATTGACAATTCACGTAAATCGCCGCAAATATTTGTCACCGGCACCTAAAACAAGAGAGACAGACCATGCCGCCCGAACCTGCCTTCGCCCCTCTGTATGGCCAGTGCTTGCCTTCCACGAGCCCAGCCAACGCCCCCCACAAGCATCAGTACAAAAACCGCGCCTGAGACGGAGAATGTCCATGGATTCGCTTTGCCTGCGTGCCGCGCCTGTGTCGGCGCTCGCCTCTGGCCCTGCTTTCGAGGCCTTGCTTGACGGTGTTCGTGATCGTGCTCGCCTCGGTGAGTTCGACCGCCAGCGCTACATATCCCGCGATGTGATCGACGCCTTCAAGGCCCATGGCGTGTACCGCGCCTTGGTGCCTAAGCGCTTTGGTGGGCTTGAGTGCTCGCCGGGGGCCTTCTGTGAAATGATCGAACGCATCTCCCATGCAGACGGCTCTGCCGGCTGGGTGGCCAGCTTCGGCATGAGCCCCGTGTACCTGGCGGCGCTGCCGCTGGAGACCATCGCCGAGATCTACGGCAACAGCCCCGACACGGTGTTTGCCGGGGGCATCTTCCCGCCACAACCGGCCGAGATCGTGCCTGGGGGCTTCAAGGTCAACGGCCGCTGGAAGTACTCCAGCGGGTCCATGGGCGCGGACATCGTCGGGGTCGGGATTGCCCCGCGTAATGGCGACAAGCTCGACCTGCCGCGCCTGGCCGTGATGCCGCGCCAGCAGGCGCGCATCGAAGAAACCTGGGACACCGTCGGCCTGCTCGGCACCGGCAGCCACGACCTGGTGGTCGAGGACGTGGTGGTGGGCGAGCAGTGGACCTTCGTGCGGGGCGGCAAGCCCAACCTGGACGAGCCGTTCTTCCGTTACCCATCGCTGTCGTTCGCCACCCAGGTGCTCTCGGTGGTCGGGCTGGGCATCGCCCGCGCTGCATTGGACGAACTGTCAGGCATGGCCAGTGGGCGCATCTCGGTGACCGGCGCCCCGGCACTGGCCGACCGGCCGCTGGCCCAGGTCGATGTGGCCAAGGCCGAGGCGGCGCTGCGCTCGGCGCGGGCGTTCTTCTACGAGTCCATCGAACGTGCCTGGGAGCACGTGCTGGCGGGCGACCCGGTACCGGTCGACGTCACCAACCTGTTGCGCCTGTCCTCCACCCATGCCGCCCGCGTGGCCGCTGAAGTGGCGCGCAGTGCGCAGATGCTCTCGGGCATGACCGGCATCTACAACGAAAGCCCGCTGGCCCGCTGCGTCAACGATGCGCAGGTGGTGACCCAGCACGCCTTCATGGGCGACGTCACGTACCAGAACGCCGGTGCGATGTTCTTCGGTAAACAGCCCCTTCCGGGCTACCTGTAACTTTCGGGAATTTTGTCATGAGCGATAAGAAAGCGTTGCGTGTGCTGTTCTGCATGGGCATCAACCAGAACTTCTTCGATGCCCCCCGTGAGGAGCAGCTGCAGGTGTGGGCCGCCTTCAGCGCGATGTGGAATGGCATTCACGACCTGGCCGGGGTGAACGTGCTGGGCAACATGGACGATGACCAAGGCATGGTCGGCCCGTCCGACGGCTTCCCCTGGACCACCTACCTGCTGGCCGACGTACCGGACATCGAGACCGTGCACGCCGCCTGCAACCTGTTCCGCTGCACGGCGGTGGGCGACGGGCCGTACAAGCTGTGGCGCTACGCCAAGGTCGAGGCCCGTGTCGGCCGCGAACTGATCATCCAGCGCGCCTGAGTAGAGGACGATACCGTGAGCAACCTGATCCCCGCCGTCAACCTGACGGTCGACCCGGCCGAGCTGGTCCAGCCCGACCGTGTCCACACCTCCCTCTACACCGACCCCGCTCTGTTCGACGCCGAACTGCAGAAGATCTTCCACAGCACCTGGATCTGGGTCGCCCACGAGAGCGAAGTCCCCGAGCCCGGT
>NZ_WJRS01000057.1:0-3262 GCF_028895205.1 Pseudomonas sp. ITEM 17296
GTGGATCAGGCTAAGGTAAAATTTGTGGGCTCGAAAGAGCAAAACGAATTTTCGGCGAATGTCGTCTTCACAGTATAACCAGATTGCTTGGGGTTATATGGTCAAGTGAAGAAGCGCATACGGTGGATGCCTTGGCAGTCAGAGGCGATGAAAGACGTGGTAGCCTGCGATAAGCTTTGGGGAGTCGGCAAACAGACTGTGATCCAGAGATCTCTGAATGGGGGAACCCACTCAGCATAAGCTGAGTATCTTGTACTGAATACATAGGTGCAAGAGGCGAACCAGGGGAACTGAAACATCTAAGTACCCTGAGGAAAAGAAATCAACCGAGATTCCCTTAGTAGTGGCGAGCGAACGGGGACCAGCCCTTAAGTTGGTTTGAGATTAGTGGAACGCTCTGGAAAGTGCGGCCATAGTGGGTGATAGCCCCGTACACGAAAATCTCTTATCAATGAAATCGAGTAGGACGGAGCACGAGAAACTTTGTCTGAATATGGGGGGACCATCCTCCAAGGCTAAATACTACTGACTGACCGATAGTGAACTAGTACCGTGAGGGAAAGGCGAAAAGAACCCCGGAGAGGGGAGTGAAATAGATCCTGAAACCGTATGCGTACAAGCAGTGGGAGCCTACTTGTTAGGTGACTGCGTACCTTTTGTATAATGGGTCAGCGACTTATATTCAGTGGCGAGCTTAACCGAATAGGGGAGGCGTAGCGAAAGCGAGTCTTAATAGGGCGTTTAGTCGCTGGGTATAGACCCGAAACCGGGCGATCTATCCATGGGCAGGTTGAAGGTTAGGTAACACTGACTGGAGGACCGAACCGACTACCGTTGAAAAGTTAGCGGATGACCTGTGGATCGGAGTGAAAGGCTAATCAAGCTCGGAGATAGCTGGTTCTCCTCGAAAGCTATTTAGGTAGCGCCTCATGTATCACTGTAGGGGGTAGAGCACTGTTTCGGCTAGGGGGTCATCCCGACTTACCAAACCGATGCAAACTCCGAATACCTACAAGTGCCGAGCATGGGAGACACACGGCGGGTGCTAACGTCCGTCGTGAAAAGGGAAACAACCCAGACCGTCAGCTAAGGTCCCAAAGTCATGGTTAAGTGGGAAACGATGTGGGAAGGCTTAGACAGCTAGGAGGTTGGCTTAGAAGCAGCCACCCTTTAAAGAAAGCGTAATAGCTCACTAGTCGAGTCGGCCTGCGCGGAAGATGTAACGGGGCTCAAACCATGCACCGAAGCTACGGGTATCACCTTATGGTGATGCGGTAGAGGAGCGTTCTGTAAGCCTGTGAAGGTGAGTTGAGAAGCTTGCTGGAGGTATCAGAAGTGCGAATGCTGACATGAGTAACGACAATGGGAGTGAAAAACTCCCACGCCGAAAGACCAAGGTTTCCTGCGCAACGTTAATCGACGCAGGGTTAGTCGGTCCCTAAGGCGAGGCTGAAAAGCGTAGTCGATGGAAAACAGGTTAATATTCCTGTACTTCCAGTTATTGCGATGGAGGGACGGAGAAGGCTAGGCCAGCTTGGCGTTGGTTGTCCAAGTTTAAGGTGGTAGGCTGAGATCTTAGGCAAATCCGGGATCTCAAGGCCGAGAGCTGATGACGAGTTGCCTTTAGGCGACGAAGTGGTTGATGCCATGCTTCCAAGAAAAGCTCCTAAGCTTCAGATAACTGGGAACCGTACCCCAAACCGACACAGGTGGTTAGGTAGAGAATACCAAGGCGCTTGAGAGAACTCGGGTGAAGGAACTAGGCAAAATGGCACCGTAACTTCGGGAGAAGGTGCGCCGGCGAGGGTTAAGGACTTGCTCCGTAAGCCCATGCCGGTCGAAGATACCAGGCCGCTGCGACTGTTTATTAAAAACACAGCACTCTGCAAACACGAAAGTGGACGTATAGGGTGTGACGCCTGCCCGGTGCCGGAAGGTTAATTGATGGGGTTAGCGCAAGCGAAGCTCTTGATCGAAGCCCCGGTAAACGGCGGCCGTAACTATAACGGTCCTAAGGTAGCGAAATTCCTTGTCGGGTAAGTTCCGACCTGCACGAATGGCGTAACGATGGCGGCGCTGTCTCCACCCGAGACTCAGTGAAATTGAAATCGCTGTGAAGATGCAGTGTATCCGCGGCTAGACGGAAAGACCCCGTGAACCTTTACTATAGCTTTGCACTGGACTTTGAATTTGCTTGTGTAGGATAGGTGGGAGGCTTTGAAGTGGGGACGCCAGTTCTCATGGAGCCATCCTTGAAATACCACCCTGGCAACTTTGAGGTTCTAACTCAGGTCCGTTATCCGGATCGAGGACAGTGTATGGTGGGTAGTTTGACTGGGGCGGTCTCCTCCCAAAGAGTAACGGAGGAGTACGAAGGTGCGCTCAGACCGGTCGGAAATCGGTCGTAGAGTATAAAGGCAAAAGCGCGCTTGACTGCGAGACAAACACGTCGAGCAGGTACGAAAGTAGGTCTTAGTGATCCGGTGGTTCTGTATGGAAGGGCCATCGCTCAACGGATAAAAGGTACTCCGGGGATAACAGGCTGATACCGCCCAAGAGTTCATATCGACGGCGGTGTTTGGCACCTCGATGTCGGCTCATCACATCCTGGGGCTGAAGCCGGTCCCAAGGGTATGGCTGTTCGCCATTTAAAGTGGTACGCGAGCTGGGTTTAGAACGTCGTGAGACAGTTCGGTCCCTATCTGCCGTGGACGTTTGAGATTTGAGAGGGGCTGCTCCTAGTACGAGAGGACCGGAGTGGACGAACCTCTGGTGTTCCGGTTGTCACGCCAGTGGCATTGCCGGGTAGCTATGTTCGGAAGAGATAACCGCTGAAAGCATCTAAGCGGGAAACTTGCCTCAAGATGAGATCTCACTGGGATCTTGAATCCCCTAAAGGGCCGTCGAAGACTACGACGTTGATAGGTTGGGTGTGTAAGCGCTGTGAGGCGTTGAGCTAACCAATACTAATTGCCCGTGAGGCTTGACCATATAACACCCAAGCAATTTGCTAGCGCAGATTGCGGTGGTGAAGACGAAAGACCCGAAAGTTCGTAACCACAAAATCGCATATCCGAATTCGCTGGGCTGTCCATCTGGACATTCTGGCTACAGAATTTCTTGACGACCATAGAGCATTGGAACCACCTGATCCCATCCCGAACTCAGTAGTGAAACGATGCATCGCCGATGGTAGTGTGGGGTTTCCCCATGTGAGAGTAGGTCATCGTCAAGATTCATTTCGCAAAACCCCTATCTGCGC
>NZ_WJRS01000058.1:0-2765 GCF_028895205.1 Pseudomonas sp. ITEM 17296
GGGGGCGCAGCGCTATTGCACATAAGCCTGCAGCGCTTGCTGGTCGGCATGGTAGGAGGACCGCACCAGCGGCCCGGACGCCACGTTCTTGAAGCCCATCGCCAAGGCCTGTTCGGCAAACCAGGCGAAGGTGTCCGGGTGCACGAAGCGCTGCACCGGCAGGTGGCTGCGCGACGGTTGCAGGTATTGCCCCAGGGTCAGCATGTCGACCTGGTGCTCGCGCATGCGCTGCATCACCTCGATCACTTCTTCATCGGTTTCACCCAGACCCAGCATCAGCCCGGATTTGCTCGGTACGCTGGGCACACGGCGTTTGAAATTCTCCAGCAGGTCCAGCGACCACTCGAAGTCCGAGCCCGGCCGTGCTGCCTTGTACAGGCGCGGCACGGTTTCCAGGTTGTGGTTGAACACGTCCGGCGGCTCCTGCGCGGTGATGGCCAGGGCCACGTCCATGCGCCCGCGGTAGTCCGGCACCAGGGTCTCCAGCTTGACGCCCGGCGACAGCGTGCGGATTTCACGCAGGCAGTCGACGAAGTGCTGGGCGCCGCCGTCGCGCAGGTCATCGCGGTCCACCGAGGTGATCACCACGTACTTCAGGCGCAGGTCGGCAATGGCAATCGCCAGGTTTTTCGGCTCATCGGCATCCAGCGGTTTCGGCCGCCCGTGGCCGACGTCGCAGAATGGGCAACGGCGGGTGCAGATGTCCCCCATGATCATGAAGGTCGCCGTGCCACCGGAGAAGCACTCGCCCAGGTTCGGGCATGAGGCTTCTTCGCAAACACTGTGCAGCTTGTGCTTGCGCAGCAGCGCCTTGACCCGTGCGACCTCGGGTGACGTGGCAATGCCCACGCGAATCCAGTCAGGTTTGCGCGGCACCTCCTCGGTGGGCAGGATCTTCACCGGGATGCGCGCCACCTTGTCGGCGCCGCGCAGTTTCACACCGGCTTGCAGGGGCTGCGGACGCGTGGCGGCAGGCAGGGTCTGGTTCATGTTCATGCTCCGGCAATCAAGGCTTCAGCCACGGTAATAACGTTGAGCCACAAAGGGTGTGCGTACCACCTGCATCGGCACCCGCTTGCCTCGCACCAAGGCGAAGACTTCGGTTTCCAATGCCGCGTGCGCACTGTGCACGTACCCCATCGCCAACGGCCCGCCCAGGCTGGGGCCGAAACCGCCGCTGGTGACACGGCCGACTTCCTGGTCGTCGGCATCGACGATCAGCGCCCCTTCGCGCACCGGTACACGCGCTTTGGGCATCAAGCCCACCCGTTTACTGGCCACGCCCTCGCGTTGCTGGGCAAAGAGGCATTCGGCCCCCGGAAAACCGCCGGCCCGCACGCCCTCGGCACGTCGAGCCTTGGAGATGGCCCAGGTCAGGCTGGCCTCGATCGGAGTGCTGCGCGCGTCCATGTCATGGCCGTACAGGCACAGCCCGGCCTCCAGGCGCAGCGAATCGCGGGCGCCCAGGCCGATGGCCTCGACCTCAGGCTCGGCCAGCAGCGTGCGGGCGAGCATTGCCGCCGCCTCGGCCGGCACCGAGATCTCGAAGCCATCCTCACCGGTATAACCCGAGCGGCTGACGTAGCAGTCGACACCCAGCAGCTTCACACGGGCGAACTGCATGAAGGTCATGGCGCCGACCTGGGACGCCAGGCGGCCTAGCACCTTGGACGCCGCAGGCCCCTGCAGGGCCAGCAAGGCGTGGCTTTCGAACAGCGATTCGACCTCGCACTGCCCTTCCAGATGCTGCTTGAGGTGCAGCAGGTCCTGGTCCTTGCAGCCAGCGTTGACCACCAGCAACAGTTCGTCACCGCCCAGGTTGGCCACCATCAGGTCGTCGAGGATGCCGCCGTCGTCGTTGGTGAACAGCGCATAACGCTGCATGCCCACCGGCAGGTCGAGGATGTCGACCGGCACCAGCGCCTCCAATGCCTTGGCAGCGCCGGCGCCGCGCAGGCGAATCTGCCCCATGTGCGAAACGTCGAACAGGCCGGCCTGCTCGCGGGTATGCAGGTGCTCCTTGAGCACCCCCAGCGGGTATTGCACCGGCATGGCGTAGCCGGCAAAGGGCACCATGCGCGCGCCGAGTTTCAGGTGCAGGTCATGCAGTGGCGTTTGTTTGAGTTGTTCTGTGGACATGAACGATTCCCCGTAGTCGATTCAGGCGCGATAGACCGGATATTCCGCGCACAGCCTGGCCACCGACGCGGCCACCTGGGCCTCGACATCGGCATCGCCAAGGTGGTCAAGGATGTCGCAGACCCAGCCGGCCAGGGCCACGCATTCGGCCACCTTGAAGCCACGGGTGGTGACCGCCGGGGTGCCGATACGCAGGCCCGAGGTCACAAATGGCGACTGCGGGTCGTTCGGTACGGCGTTCTTGTTGACGGTGATGTGCGCGCGGCCCAGGGCGGCGTCGGCATCTTTACCGGTGAGGCCCTGACGGATCAGGCTGACCAGGAACAGGTGGTTGTCAGTGCCGCCGGAAACCACGTCGTAGCCGCGGTCGATAAATACCTGGGCCATGGCCTGGGCGTTTTCGATCACTTGTTGCTGGTAGGCCTTGAAGCCTGGCTCCAGCGCTTCCTTGAAGCACACGGCCTTGGCGGCGATGACGTGCATCAGCGGGCCACCCTGGGCGCCGGGGAACACGGCAGCGTTGAGCTTTTTCTCGATCTCTGGGTTGGACTTGGCCAGGATCAAACCGCCACGCGGGCCGCGCAGGGTCTTGTGGGTGGTGGTGGTGACCACGTCGGCGAACGGGG
>NZ_WJRS01000059.1:0-2747 GCF_028895205.1 Pseudomonas sp. ITEM 17296
ACAAGGCTGCTCCTACACAGGGTCAGCGCAAGCTGCTCAGCACGCCTTCGAGAGCACACATCGCCGGTGCTTTCACCGGCCTCTTCGCAGCACAAGGCTGCTCCTACACAGGGTCAGCGCAGGCTGCTCAGCACGCCTTCGAGGCCTCGCATACCCGGTGATAGGCCCGGTTGAAATACACCAGCCCATCGTCCGCCCCACCATGGCGGATGTCCTGGATCTCGCAGTAGAAAATGCTGTGCGAACCCACCTCATGCACCTGGGCAATGCGGCAGTCGAAGTTGACCAGCGCCTCCTGCATCACCGGCGCGCCGCTCTCCAGCACGGTCCAGTGCGTGGTCGCAAAGCGCTCTTCCGTGCTCAGGTTGCGGTTGGCAAACGCCCCCGACAGCTCCTGATGGGTACCGGCCAGCACGTTCACGCACAGCGCACCGTTGGCCTTGAATTGCTCATTGGAATACGAGGCGCGGTTCATGCACACCAACAACGTGGGCGGCGCGTCGGTCACGCTGCACACCGCCGACGCGGTAAAACCGAAACGGCCTGCGGGGCCATCGGTGGTGATGACCGATACGGCGCCACCGAGCAGCGCCATTGCATTGCGAAACTGGCTTACATCTACCATGGTCATGCTCCTCAGATATCCAGCACCAGCTTGTTGGACTTGGCCCGCGAGCAGCACACCAGGATCTGGTCGTTCGCGGCTTTTTCTTCATCGGTCAGGTACACATCGCGGTGGTCTGGCTCGCCTTCGAGCACTTCGCACATGCAGGTCCCGCAGACGCCCTGCTCGCAAGAAATGTCGATCTTGATGCCAACCTGGGCAAGCGCTTCGAGGATGGTCTGCCCCTCGGCCACCTGCACGGTCTTGTTGCTGCGCGCCGCCACCACTTCAAAACCTTGGCCACTGGCGTCGACCTCGACCTGGAAGTACTCCTTGTGGATGTGGTCTTCGGCATAACCCTGCCGACGCGCGCCCTCAATCACCCAGTCCATGAAGCCGGACGGGCCGCAGGTATACAGGTGGGTGCCCTGGCTGGCAGCGCCCAGCACCGCCTCCAGGTTCAGCCGCTGTGCCGGGTCTTCATCATCGAAGTGAGTGACCACCCGCGCGGCGAACGGCGCCGCCGCCAGCGCCTCGAGAAACGCACTGCGGCTGCGCGAGCGCCCGCAATAATGCAGTTCAAAATCCGCGCCCTGCTGGTGCAGGGCGTGGGCCATGGCGATCATCGGCGTGATGCCGATACCACCGCCCAGCAGGATCGAACGGCTGGCCTGCGGCGCCAGCGGGAACAGGTTGCGCGGCGCGCTGATCTGCAGCTCGCGCCCTTCCAGCAAGGTCTCGTGCACGCCCACCGAGCCGCCGCGTGAAGCCGGGTCTTTCAGCACGCCTAAGCGATACACCGAAGCATCGGCCGGGTCACTGCACAGCGAATACTGGCGCACCACGCCGGGCGCCACGTGGATATCGACATGCGCGCCCGCCTCGAAGGCCGGCAACGCCGCGCCATCAGCGCGCCCCAGGTCGAGGACGACCACGTCGGCCCCTTGGATCTCGCGCTTGCGCACGACTACGTTCAACAATTGTTCATTCATGGCCGGTGTCCCGTGTAACGACAGGAGGCGCGCAGCGCCCCGCAAAAAAAATCAACGCATGAACAGGCCGCCGTTCACGTCCCAGGTCGCCCCGGTGGTGAAGTAGGCTTCGGGCCGCGCCAGTTGCACGATCAGGTCGCCCAGAAAACCGGCGTCCCCCAGGCGCTGCACCGGGATGTTCGCCAGTAACCCTGGCATGCGCTCGGCGGGCACCGCGGCATGCACCGCCGGCGAATCGATCGGGCCGGGGGCGATGGCGTTGACCGTGACGCCACGGGCAGCGAACTCCTTGGCGAAGATCTTGGTCAGGGTGACGATCGCGCCCTTGCTTGCCGCGTAGTGCGCGCCGGTCGCGGTGCCGCCGTTCTGCCCGGCCAGCGAGGCCATGTTGATGATCCGCCCGTAACCGGCCTCGGCCAGGTACGCGCCGAACACCTGGCAACCGAGGAACACGCTGCGCAGGTTCAAGCCAACCACGGCGTCGAATTCTTCTGGGCTGATCTGCATCAGCGGCGTGGTCTTGGTCACCGCAGCGTTGTTGATTACCACGTGCAGGGCGCCAAAGTGCCCCAGCACCTGGGCCAGCGCCTGCTCGAAATCGGCCTTGCTGGCGACATCGAGCTTGACCGCCAGGGTACGGCCGCCCTGCCCTTGCCGGGCTTGCTGCAGTTGTTCGGCGCTGGCCTGAGCGAGCGCCAGGTCACGGTCCGAGACCACCACGTCAAAGCCTGCGGCAAGCAGTTGCGCGCAGAAGCGCTGGCCCAAGCCCTGGCCGGCGCCGGTTACCAATGCGACTTGGTTCATGGTCGGTTCCTCACAGGATGTAGCCGATACCGGCGAGGGTATCGTCACTGTTGATCAGGCTGATCACCTTGCGGTGGATCTTGAAGCTGCCTTGCGCCCGCACCAGGGTGTAGGTCAGGTCGGCGCTGTAGTGCTTGAGGCTTTCCTTGCGGAACTCACGCACGTTCTGCGCGCAGCGCACGGTCACGTTGACGCCGTCGTCGCCCAGCACCCGGAAGCGCGAAATCGTGCGCACGGTACGTGGTTGCGGGCTGGTGGAAATCGACTCGCCGCCGATCAACCGCTGCACGCGAAGGCCACGCATGTGGTGGTCGTCGTAGGCGTAGTTGAGGGTGTTCTCGTAGTCA